>PBBX01000001.1 GCA_002716725.1 bacterium
AAATCAACATCCGAAACATTACAATACATTAAATTAAGGTTTTTTAAATGAGTTAGTTTTGCAAGTTGATTAATTTGGTATGAACTTAGGTTTTTAGTTTCGGCAAGATCTAGTCCTTCTAATTGTGTGATCTCAAAAAACTCAACCCCTGAAACATCACAACCCATTAAATTAAGCTTTTTTAAATGAGTTAGTTTTGCAAGTTGATTAATTTGGTCTAAACTTATGTTTTTAGTATAGGCAAGATTTAGTTCTTCTAATTGTGTGAATTTGAAAAAATTAACATCTGAAACATCACACCCCATTACATTAAGGTTTTTTAAATGAAAATGTTGACCATGTTGATTAATATATTTCTTTAAAAAACCTTTTAAATCCGATATTGTGTCATAACAATTTAGTTTTGTAATAGGTAATTTGTTCAATGTCTCACATGCTGTCTTTAAATTCTTTCTTATATCAGAGGATAGATATTCTAAAATAATACTAAGTACATTTTCGTCGCTTTTTGTTACTATTCTTTTCACATCTATTGGTCTTAATTCTAATGATGGCGGTGGTGGCGGTTGTGGCGATTGTGGCGGTTTTGGCGGTTGTGGCGGTTTTGGCGGTTTTGGCGGTTGTGGCGATTTTGCTTGTATCTTTGGCATAGTAAAAACTTCCTATTCTTTTTCCTTATACCAAGTTATCGTATTTAGTGGTTAATAAATTGCCACTAATCTATATTGTTAGATGGTTTTACCCATCACTACTCACTTTTTCTATGTAAGATAGAGGTTAATTTTGATTTATTTTTTATACTTACTTTATTAACATTGTCTTTTTATACTTTAATATTTTTCTTTTTTTTTATATTATTTGTTTTTGAAAAATTATTGAAATTTTTTGTATCTAAAAATTGATAACAGTATAAAGTCTTGAAATCAATAAGGTATATTAAATAAACAACAATTATGATAACAAAACAATACTATTTAAATACACGAAACAAACTTTGGAATTATTTTACCAAAGGCAACGTATCTTGGAATTGGAAAAAATCCGCATCATTTATGTTTCATCGATTTTCCCATATCTAAGGGAAATTAGTGTCATTTTTTAATTATAGTGTGACATAATTCTAAATTTTAATTTCCTCTCGGTAACACCATAAAAACACCGAAACTCGGTATTTTTTTGTCACAACAAACTAATAATAAAAATAAATTCAAAGGGGTTAATTAAGTCATCTTTTTAAAGATTAAAAGATGTAAGGAGATATCTAAAATGCCAACTACCCTTAAATTAAACGATACCTTAAAAACCCGAAATTCTAACGAACCCCCCTCTTTAGATCGCTCAAAAGAAAACTGCGTAACCCAGTTAAAAAGCATTTTTAAAATCAATAAACTGACCTCATAATTAACGAAACAGAGAAAATAAATATAATTTTGTGCAATTTTTTTTAAAACAAAACTATAATTAATACAAAAAACTAATTTAACAATAAAAAATTTTAACTGGATGGTAATAAAAGATGAATGTATATCATAAAATTTCTAGATTTCCTGAATTTGGATTGCGTCCCATTAATGGTATAGATGATATATTTAACGCATTTGTTGAAGATGAAGAATATACAAAACAACCACAATACGGGGTAGCACCACAACAAGCAGCAGCAACAGCATTATTGGTACAGGTAACATCTACAGAAACAACTAGCACAAAGAGTAGCAGCACCCCCTCAAGACGGACTCAACCAGCAGCATGCTTGGTGCTTTCCACCACCATATAGGGTAGCACAACAAGCATCAGCACTAGCAGCACAAAGTAGATTAGTACCCCCTCTAGACATACTCAACCCGAACCAGCACAAAGAGCAGCACCACTACCAGCAGCCTGATTGCTACTGGCCACATCTACCGAAACAACCACCATACTGGGTAGCACCACTACCAGCACAAAGAGCAGCAGCAGCAGGACTACCAGAAGCTTCCGCATACTTGGTATCTCTTGGTAGAACCGGGTCCATCATCTCCGGAACAAGCACAAGCTCCAGCTCCAGCACAAGCCCCGGCAGCACCTCCGAAACAAGCTCCAGCACAAGCAGCAGCACCAGCAGCACAAATAGAATTAGCACACGCTCAAGACAGACTCAACCCGAACCAGCACAAAGAGCAGCAGCAGCAGGACTCCCAGATGCTTCAGCAGAATAGGGATCTCTTGTCAGAACCGGATCCATCATCTTCGCCAGTGATTTTTTCACAAGAAGAAAAAGAGAGCCTTGCCAGTTTGCAAGAATTTTTTCAAAAGTTTTATAACAAAGAACACCCGGATCTCCGCAGTAGGAATACCTTAAATAAAGACCAATATAATGTAATACAAGGTGTTGTTTCGAGTGTTTGTCAGGAAGTACATAAGAAGCATGAGGATAATTTTTTAGCCGCGTTAAATTATGTTGGTCTTCCCGAAGCCCTAAGTCGTGAGATGATATTGGCCATTTGTCAGATTGACTCTTCTGACAGTGACGATTAAAGGTATAAATGTATAATCCTAGAAAATGAAAATGGTTTGAGAGTGATTGTTATAAATGCTTCTAATGTTTTGAACAAAATTTGTAAATAACTATAAAGAAGTTTTAGCTATTTGTTTCTTAGTCTTACCTATCCCTAAAAAAATAACGATGAAATAGATTGATGTAATTGATTTCGTTTAATAGCTTCTGCTAACATGGGTGCTAATGATAACTGTACTAAATTGTCAAATTGTTTTGAGTCTGGCAAATAAATAGAATCTGTTGTCACTACTTCTTTAAAGCCAGCTGTCGATAACCGTTCTACTGCAGGACCCGAAAAGACAGGATGGGTTGCCGCAACATAAATATCCTTACAACCATGTTTTTTTAACGTTGATACACTGGATGTAATAGAACCTGCTGTATCAATCATATCATCAATAATTAATAAATTTTTCCCCTCAACATCGCCAACAATATTGGTGATTTCTGCTACATTATGCTGGGGTCTTGTTTTATGTAAAACAACTAAATCGGCACCTAATTGATCCCCTAGCTTTTTAGCAAACTTAGCTCGTCCTGTATCAGGCGCTACTACCGCTAAGTTCTCTAATTTTTTTTCTTTAAAATAATCTACAAATAACGGTAAACATGTCAGATGATCGACAGGCTGATTAAAAAATCCTTGAATTTGATCTGAATGCAAATCAACTGTAATGAGTCTATCAAATCCTACAGCTGACATTAAATCTGCAATTAACCGACTGCTGATAGGCTCTCTAGGGGCTGACTTCTTATCTTGCCTTGCATAGCCAAAATGGGATAGTACAACATGCACTCTCTTGGTTGAGGCACGCTTTAGGGCATCTAAAATTAAAAATAGTTCCATATAATCATCATTCGGATTTAATCCTATTGATTGAATTACATAGGCATCTATACCACGAATGGACTCGCCGATTCGAGCATAGTTTTCGCCACAACTAAATTTTGATAATTCAATTTTTGATAATGGAATGCTTAATATACCCGCAATAGCTTCTGCTAAATCAGGATTGGATGATCCGGAAAACAGCCTCATTGTATCTAATGTTTGTTCCATAACAGGCATTTTAGTATAGTAATCGTTTATTTTAAAGTCAATTTTCGTCTAAATGGTACTCTGAATAAACCCCACGTTTTGCTGTGAAGGTTTCCTTATTTAAATCAATTACCAAATACTCTGTTTTGATACTATCTTTTTTATCTTTGATAACCTTTACATTTCCAAAACATTCTACAATTGATGTTTCATCAGACATTATTAACTTGTTACAAAAAATGGTTTTATCTGATTGAACAATTTTAATATTTCCTTTTAATGTTGTTTTTCTGGTTGACCCATCAAACACAAATGAATGACACGTAATTCTTGTTTTTTGATTTAGTGAGTTTTTGATATCATCATTAGATAAGTTATCTTTTGTTGATTGATCCAGTGCCCAATTTAGAGTGTCTAATGAAATGGAAATATCTTTATTTAAGCTCATAATATCGGTTGTTTGATTATAATAGCCTGTATAGGCTAAAATTTCTTTATCAGGTTGCTTCACCCTCACATTACCCGTTACATAGAGCATATCACCCTCATCGGATTCATAAAAAACACCTTCATCAGCATATAATAAACTACTTTCTTGTCGTAATGTTTTTTCTTGCTCATCTAAGCTTTCATCTATATTTTCTGAGGCATAGCGTTCAAACATTAGGTTTCCTGATAGTTTAGAAAATTCCTCATCAATATATATCACCATTTTATTACCAGAAACAAAAAATTCATCAGATTCAATATGAAAGCCATTGTCTACGTAAACTACCTTAGTCTCATTATCAATTTCAGCCCCATTTAATGGTTTAATAACATGGGAATCTTTGATTAATTCTACCCCTTTGTTTAAATATACTTTCTCAGAATCACTGTAATAACGTAACTCATCTGATTTGATAATAATGGGGTTCTTTGATACATTTTCTTGCGCAATTAATCCTGTTTCCTTTGTTTTTGATTGGGGCATAAATCGAGCCATAGCCCCTTCTTTAATGGTTATTGAATTAATTTTTGTATTAATTTTTATCCCAGATGCTGTTATAGAATCTATAATGATATCTCCTTCAGCATTATAAATCACACCCGATGTAATCCTATTTGCATAATACATGGATCTATTTTTTTTAGCCCACGCATTATCAACAGAGACCTTCCAGTTTAGCTTCCCCTTATCATAACCTGTAATATAAGACTGTGTTATTTCAACTAACTTTCCACTGTCACTGATGTCTTGGCTATCAAAAAAATCATATATAAAACTTCCTATTACTAGTGCTAGGCTCATCCCCACCACTAACATTAGATATTGTTTTTGAATCGTAAACTTCATTCCTAACTTAGTTAATGTTTAAAGTGTCGTGATCCTGTAAACACCATTGATACGTTATTAGCATTACAGGCATCGATTGATTCTTGATCTCGCTTGGAACCTCCTGGCTGAACAATGGCCTTAATACCATATTTGACACATAATTCTATTGAGTCTTTAAAGGGAAAAAATGCATCTGAAGCCATCACCGCTCCTTTTGCGTTTTTCCCTGCTTTTTCTAAAGCAATATTCACAGAATCAACACGGCTCATTTGACCCGCACCTATTCCTATCGTTTTCCCATCTTTTACAATTAAAATCGCATTAGATTTAATATACTTTACTAAACAAAAGGCAAACTCTAAGTCATTCATTTGCTTTTTTGATGGGGCTTCTTTTGTTACACAATTAAACATTTTTGCTGATACTTTTTTATTATCGGATGTCTGAATCAATACAGCTCCATTAATATCTCTGAAAACAACTTGATTATCGTTCCTGTTATTATCGGATACGTTAGTTTCAATTAAACGTATATTTACTTTTTTTGATAATAGATCTTTGGCATCTTTATCAAAAGCTGGCGCAATAATTACTTCGATAAATGTTTGTGATAACTCTTTTGCCGTTTTTAAATCCACAACTCGGTTTAATCCTACAATAGACCCAAATGCTGAAATACTATCGGCCTCATAAGCACGTTTGTAAGCGATATCTAGACTATCATCAATAGCAGCCCCACATGGATTTGTATGTTTGATAATAACAGCTCCTGGCAACTCAAACTCACTAACAATTTCTATCGCAGCATCAATATCTAAGTAATTATTATAAGATAATGCTTTCCCATGCAATTGCGTTATATTATTTCCATTTTCTTTTCGGCGTTTATAAATAGCGGCTTGTTGATGAGGATTTTCTCCGTATCGTAAATCTGTTAATTTTTCTAATGCCATTGTTAGATATTGGGGTAATGCAGTTGATTTTTTTTCCCCAATTTTATTAAAATAATCCGCTATAGAAATATCATATTCAGCAATTAACTTAAATGCCTTTACAGCTAACGACTGTTTTGTTTGTTTTGATAGAGAGCCCTTATTACTTACTAACTCTTTTTGAATATCTTGATAATCTTTTATAGAGGTTACAACCCCTACATGCTTAAAATTTTTGGCAGCAGCCCGTATCATAGTCGGGCCACCAATATCAATATTTTCTATCGCTTCTGCTATCGTTACATCTTTTTTTGCTACGGTCTTCTCAAATGGATATAAATTTACAACAACAAGATCAATTAACTCAATGCTATACTCATCACATGTTTTCATGTGATCTTTGATTGCTCTATCGGCTAAAATACCTCCATGTACTTGTGGATGTAAGGTTTTAACCCTCCCATTTAAAATTTCTGGAAACTTTGTTAAAGATTTAATAGACTGTACAGCTATTTTATTTTTTTCTAGTAAGCTTAAGGTACCTCCTGTTGAATAAATGCTATATCCTAAGGTAACTAAACATTGTGAAAATTCAATGATGCCTTCCTTATCTGATACACTTATAATCGCTTTTTTTGTCAATTTTTATCCCTCTCTTTTACTTAATCTATCTAATACTATTTGAATGGCCCTTGGATATATTATATGTTCTTTTTTTAGTATTTTCTTGGATAATGTTTGCTCTGTATCATCGTCACTTACCTCTACAATATCTTGCAAAATTAATGGACCTCCATCCAATACATCATTTACATAGTGTACACTACACCCTGCAAACTTCACACCATAATCAAGGGCTTGCTTTTGTGCATTTAACCCCTTAAATGCTGGCAATAATGAGGGATGAATATTAATGACTCTATTTTTAAATGCAGCTAAAATTGTCTCTCCCACAATTTTCATATAGCCTGCCAAGCATACTAAATCTACCGAACACCCTTTTAAAATTCGACAAATATCAGCTTCATAGTCTTGTTTAGTCGAAAAATCGTTTATATCTAACACAAATGTTGTAATACCTAATGCTTTGGCTATGGCAATCCCTTTGGCATCTTTTTTATCACTAATCACAACCGTAACGGTTGCCTTAATTTGATTGGCTTGGCATGCCTTTATAATCGCTTCCATATTTGATCCCCGGCCCGAAATTAAAATGCCTAATGATACATTAGACATACACAACCTCTTGATTGCCTTTTTGAATGGTTCCTATCTTATAGGCAGCACACGCATCTATTGGCTCTTCTGAAATAACAACCATCCCAACCCCCATATTAAAGACTCGATACATCTCTTCCTCTGTAATATCACCATATTTTTGAATCTGATTAAATACCGGTAATACATTAATATTTGATTTCTTAATAATTGCAGCAAGCCCTTTTGGTAAAACACGATTTACGTTTTCTTGTAAACCTCCCCCAGTAATATTGGCAATCCCATTAATTTTATATGAGCTTAATAACTGATTTACATCATCTACATAAATTTTAGTTGGGGTTAATAAATCGCTTACATTTAATTGTGATAACACGTTTGTATCGTTAATAACCTTTCTTATTAGTGAATAGCCATTACTATGACAACCCGATGCTGGTAGGGCATAAATCGTATCTCCTTCTTGAATTGCTTTTCCATCAATGGCTTTTTCTTTTTCAACAACACCCACACAAAACCCGGCTATATCTAAATCTCCTGGTTGATACATATCATTCATTTCTGCTGTTTCACCCCCAATTAAGGAACAATGAGCTTGGTTACAGCCATCCGCAATACCAGACACTACCTGTTTAATAATGTCAGTCTCCACTTTATGACAAGCAATATAATCAAGAAAAAATAAGGGTTTTGCACCCATGCATATTAAATCGTTAACACACATCGCGACACAATCAATCCCTACTGTATCAAGACCATTATAATCTATGGCTAATCGAATTTTAGTACCAACTCCATCGGTTGCAGATACTAGAATAGGCTCTTTATAATCATCTTTTGGAAACTGAAAGCCTGCGGCAAACCCACCAATATTGGCTAAAACTTGTGCTGAATGTGTTGATTTAACAACTTTTTTAATATTTTCAACAGCACGGTTGCCTTCATCAATATTTACACCAGATGATTGATAATCCATAGATAGTAAATTTTAAGCGATCTAATTTGTTTTATAAAGAGTTTAAATGATTTTATTTCTTTTTGTCTAAATACCCCTGCAATATAAAGGCAGCAGCCATACTATCAATTTTTCCTCGTTGTTTTTTTTGATTATAACCAAGGTCTTGTAATTGGCGTGATGCTGCAACTGTTGAATAGCGTTCATCATAAGAGATCACGGGTATACTCACGTTACCTTTTAAATTATCAATAAAATTTTCTATCTCTAAGCATTTGTTATTTTTCTTACCCTCTTGGTTATACGGCATCCCCACAATAATTTCTTTTATATCATTTTCCTTGATTAGCTGTTGAATAGTACTAACTACTTGGTTAGATTGTTTAATAAAGGGCCGTGGTTGCGCGGTTAATCCTAAACCATCTGATATAGCAACCCCAATTCGTTTTTCTCCGTAATCTAATGCCATAACACGACCCTCGTGACTATGGCTCATGAAAGTAATAACTCTCTACTAAACTTAATAACTTTGTCTAAATCTTGAATAGCGATCCCTCCGGCTTGTGCTATCGTTGCTCGTCCTCCCCCTCCTCCACCATATTTTTTGGTAATTTTGGCTACTAATGTATTCGCTTCAAAATTTTTCTTCTCGATAGTTGATTTAACCAAAACAACGCCTTTTTTATCAACATTAGCTACTAACACCACCATTACGTTGTTTTTTTGACTAGTTAATTGATCTGCAATGTATCTTAAACTTGCTATTGATACATTATCAACTCGCTTAACAATACAGGTCCCCTCTTGGTCTATCATGGCTTCTTGATCGGCTATTAGCTCTTTAATTAAGCGTGTATCCCCCTGTTGTTCATGACTATTTTTTTCTTTTCTAATTACCTTTTGAATCGTTTTGATACGTTCATTTAACCTATCAAAGCATTCACTATAGCTTATTTTGTCATCAAGTGATTTTAGCGTCTTGTACTTAGTTAATTGTAGCTGAATGTCATTAAAATCATTTTGCAAGTTTTTTGCTTGTATAATCTCTTTTTCTAAACAACATTTATCAAACTCTATTTTTGCTTGATTATAATGCTTAGAAATAACCTCATTGAGATAGTTACTTACTCGTTCATTGCCTGCTATTGCCTCAATACGGCGCGTTCCTGCAGAAATAGCAGATTCAGATACTAGTTTTACAACATTAACTTGGTTACTATTTCTCACGTGAGTACCTGCACATAATTCAACAGATTCGCCGCCTATATCAACAACTCTAACTCGCTTTGGGTCATATTTTTCTCCGAACAAGGCCATTACACCCCGCTTTTTTGCATCAGCCAATGATTCATAAGAAATTTTTATCTCCAATGCGTCATTAACTAATTTATTTATGTTACGTTCTATAGTCTTTAACGTCTCTTCAGATACTTTTTCAAAGTGCGAAAAATCAAATCGTAATCGGTCATGATCAACTAAACTTCCTGCTTGATGGACATGCTCACCCAGCTCTCGTCTTAATACTTCATGTAATAAATGAGTCGCTGTATGATGTCGTGCCATCCCGACTTTTTCTTCTGGCTTAGTAATGACGCTTGCTTCTCCCCCTCTGGCTACGGTTAAATCTTCCGCTAGATGTAAGTCTAGTCCCTCAAACAAAGTGGCTGTCACGTTAGTTTGATCATCACCTTGCTCTTGATCAAATTTTGATGCAGATCGAGATCGCTCACGTTGTTGTTCTAATAAGGCTTCAAACCCAGCTAAATCAACGGTTAATTGTTTCTCTTTTGCTAATACCGTTGTTAAATCAAGGGGAAAACCATAGGTATCATATAACTTAAAGGCATCCTCGCCAGAAATAATCGCGTTACCTCCTAAATTAGAGACAACGGTTTCAAATAAAGCTAACCCGATATTTAGTGTTTGTAAAAAACTTTCTTCTTCGGCTCTTATAACTTGCTTAATATAATCTTTTCTTTCCTTAATTTGTGGGTAAGCCTCTCCTAAACTATCTGCAACGGTATTAACTAACTGGTACATTATAGGCTCTTGAAAGCCTAGTTGTTTTGCATACCGACAGGCTCGTCTTAATAACCGGCGTAATACATAACCTCTTCCTTCATTTGATAATAAAACATTATCGGTAATACCAAATACTAGGGTTCGAATATGATCTGCCATAACGCGATGAGGCATCCCTTGTTTTGATTCGTTGTAGCTTACGCCTGATAAGGTTTCTATTTTTGCAATTAGGGGTTTAAATAAATCCGTTTGATAATTGGATGGCGTTCCTTGTAAATAAGCCGCAATTCGTTCTAATCCTGCGCCCGTATCAACATGGCACGCGGGAAGTGGCTCTAGCTCTTTATTAGAAAGACGATTATATTGAATAAAAACCAGGTTCCATAATTCTATAAAACGCCCATCATTAAGCATGGCTTGATTGACATTATTAGGAATGGGCCCATCCTGTAAATAAACATGTATTTCAGAGCAAGGCCCACATGGACCTGTTGCTCCCATTTCCCAAAAGTTGTCTTTAGCATCACATCGTACAATCTGTTGATGAGCTATATCGGTTTCTGATTGCCATAAGGCTAAACTTTCTTTATCATCTTCAAAAACAGTTGCCACTAACTTATCTTTAGAAATTTTAAAACCATCGGTTAACAATTCCCAAGCCCACATAATGGCTTCTTTTTTATAATAATCACCAAAGGACCAATTTCCTAACATTTCAAATGAGGTTAAATGGGTTGAATCATTCCCCACATCTTCTAAATCATTGTGTTTACCAGATACCCGAACACATATTTGAGAATTAACAGCACGCTTATACGGCCGTGTTCCCGTTCCTAAAAAAACATCTTTAAATTGGTTCATGCCTGCATTTATAAATAATAATGTTGGATCATTATCTGGAATAATCGGTGATCCTGGAATACACTCATGCTGTTTATTCTTAAAAAAATCTATAAATTTAGCCCTGATTTCTGCACTTTTCATCTTATGATTAAGTATAGCTAAGTTGGTTTCTTAATAAAAGACGTATATTAGTTTGATTATTTTTGGTTTTTTTACTAATCAAATAATCTAGAGGCTTATACGCTTGGATAACCGTAACACTATTTGATTAAGTTTTCACACTCTTTGATTAATTCTTGCTTGGTTGTTGTATCCATAGCTTGAATATCTTGTATTAGTTTAGGAGGATTTAATCCTGTAGAAAACAATATCTGTTCATCTTCTTGACGACATAATAGGTCTCTTATATCTGACTGATCTTTAAAAAAACTTACAAGCTTGTTTAAATCTTGTAATATATTATCATGCATATCCCTATCGCTATCACTTAAATTTTTGTTACAGGATACTAAACTCTCTACTATTTTTTTTATTGATGCATCTAATACATCCTGACTATCCAATGTCTCTTTTGTTTTAGTCCTAAGATATCTATCAATTGATTGATAAATCATCCATAAAATTTCTTTGTCCTTCTTGTATAATATAACTGTATGGTTTTTAATAGCATCTCCATATCTGCCTCTATTATTCTCTGTCCCTCTATGAGCATTATTATGAGCATTAGGCAGCTGAGTATACGACGATGTTTTTCCTAAAGGCATAAAATAATTTATGTATTTTTTTTCTTACGCTTAAATTTTTTAATTAAATCAAACCACCCTGCAATATCGGTAGCTACCTCGACTCGCGTAATCATTTTTCTAACCCCAATAAATACACGAATTAATTCAACTAAGCCATAAATCGATAATATACATATTATTACTAATAATAATTGAATTATATCAGCCGTGTTTAATGTCATAGCAATCCCCTATAATGCTTATTTTTTTGCTTTTTTCTCATCAACCATTTTTGAAATTTTATCAAAACCTTTTTCAATGGCATCTAATGTTTTACTCACAACTTCTTCTGTATTTTCTGGTGTTTTTATTGATACTGATTTTTTTTTCTTTTTCGATGTTTCTTTTGCGGATGTTACATCCTCAGAAACGTCCTCACTAACCTCATCGTCGTCTTGTAATAACCAAATTGTTCCTACTACACCCGCTAAAACGCCAATGATAGCTCCTTCAAAAAACTTGCTTTTACTCATAGAAACTCCTCGATCAGGATTTAGTTTTATTATAATATTAAATTCAGACAAAACTGTAAATGATTAGGATAGTAATTTATGACACCAAACACATGTTTATCTATTTCAGAACTTAATCATATCATTAAGTTTTCTCTTGAATCGAATCCTATTTTATCAGATCTCTGGATTACAGGTGAAATTACCCAATTCAAACATTATGCACGAGCAAACCAATACTATTTATATTTAAGTGACGGAAAAGCGGTTGTTAATTGCGTGATGTATGCGAACACATTATCTCGACTCTCCTTTAAGCCTACTATTGGTCAACAGGTTTTTATAAGAGGGAAAATTATTTTTTTTCAAAATAAAGGATCGCTTATCTTTCAGATTGCCTATATGACCCCTGATGGCATGGGTGCTGAAACAAAAAAATTAGCCGATTTAAAAGCCCAATTTAAAAAAGAGGGTTTTTTTGATCCTGCTAATAAGCGTTCTTTACCTTTATATCCTGAAAAAATTGCGCTTATTACATCTCTTGATTCTGCTGCTATGGGAGATTTTGTTACTACCTTACGTCAAGCAAATAGTTACTCAGAGCTCATTGTTATTCCAACAACCGTTCAAGGGGCTCATGGGGCCTTATCTATTTGTGAAAGTATTGATTTAGCGAATCATCACGCGTGCGATCTTATTGCTCTTGTTCGGGGAGGGGGTTCTGCTCAAGATTTAAGTATATTTAATGATGAAAATCTATGCCGAAAAATTTTCGCTTCAACAGCGCCCCTGATCACAGGGATTGGGCATCAAACCGATGAGTCTTTAGCTGATTTAGTAGCTGATTTTTCTACGCTTACACCTACCGCTTGTGCAGCTCATCTTGCAAAACCTTTTCTGGATATTAATCAAACATTAATTCAACTTCGAACACACCTAACGACTCTTATTTCTAATAAAATAAACGACCCTTATCACCTCCTTACCCATGCAAATCAAATTCTTCAATCAAAGGTAGAGCATGTCCTCAAAACTTATGAATATCGTATTGAGCAATTATCAAACTTAATTGTTACCTTAAATCCTCTTAACACATTATCACGAGGATACTCAATTACAACGCATCAAGGAAAATCAATCACCTCTATTACGAATGTTTCAAAAGATGATATGATTAGTACAACATGTATTGATGGAACCATTAATAGTGTCATTAAGGAAGTATGCTATGGCAAAAAAAAGACCAAAAAAAACAATTAAATCATTATTAGATTCTCTAGAACGTATTGTACACGAGGTCGATCATGTTGATATATCCTTAGAAGATACCTTGGCTAATTATGAAAAAACGATTGCTATTTCTAAAGACCTCATTACATTATTAAACAAACAAAAAGAAGCCTATGCTGTGTTAAAACAAAAACATGATGACTTATTAAGCTAATCTTATGATTAATACGCATACACACTTTGACTCATTACACTCGTTATATTCTGACAAAATAGAATCCTTCATGCTTGATATGATTGATGATACTGTTACTGATGAGCGTTCTATTTTAAATGATGCTATTCGCCATAGTTTATTAAATGGAGGCAAACGTATTAGGCCTTTATTAGTCATTGCATCAAACTGTCTATTTTCTGATGATATTGATGCCATTTTACCCCTTGCTTGTAGTTTAGAAATTATTCATACCTATTCGCTTATTCATGATGATTTACCCTCTATGGATAATGATGATTTACGTCGTGGAAAGCCAACATGCCATGTTAAATTTGGTGATGATATTGCTATTTTAGCAGGTGATACCCTTAATACACTTGCCTTTGAAATTTTATCAACTTATTTAACTTCCTTTTCTGATAAAGCTGTTTTAACTATCATTCAGATGATATCAAAAAACATGGGTATTTCTGGGTTAGTAGGGGGGCAAGTCTTGGATATTAAATCATCTAATAAAGAGTTAAATATTGATCATTTAAATAACCTTCATCAGAAAAAAACAGGCGCTCTGATTCAATTGGCCATTACGTCTCCTGCTTATCTTCATCACGCAGACCCTCTGGTTATTAAAGAATTAGAATCATTTGGATCCCATCTTGGTTTACTATTTCAGATTATTGATGATATTTTGGATGTTGTTGGTGACAAATCTATGCTAGGAAAAAGCCCTGGAAAAGATCAGGTTCTCAATAAACTAACCTATCCAGGTATTATGTCACTTGATGCGTGTCGTGATATTGCAAATCAAGAAAAAAATAGTGCTCTTACAAATTTAAATCATCTCAAAAACACCTATCACTATGATACTAAAGAACTTTTAGCTATTTTAAACTTTACATTTGATCGTTCATATTAAATTGGCATGATTTTATGTGTGTGCTAAAATTGTGCCAATAGGAATTTATAAATGACACATTTAAATGAAACAAAACTACTTGATCATTTGACATTTCCTGATGGTCTAAAAGAGTTAAGTATTGAAGAATTAGAATTATTAGCGTCTGAAATTAGGACGCGTTTATTAGAAATTGGCAACCTATGTGGGGGTCACTTAGCTTCAAACCTTGGTGTTGTTGAGCTTACACTTGTATTACACACCTTATTTAATAGCCCTATCGATAAATTTTCTTGGGATACCTCTCATCAAACATATGTTCATAAAATGTTAACTGGAAGACTTAATCAAATGTTTTCTATTCGTCAAGAAGGAGGCTTATCTGGATTTACGAATATATTTGAAAGTGAGCATGATGCGTTTGGGGCAGGTCATGCTTCTACTGCCTTATCGGCGGCTCTTGGTTTTGCCCATAGTCGAGAATTATTAAACCAAGATCATAAGGTTGTTGCTATTATTGGTGATGCCTCTTTATCAGGGGGGATGGCGTTTGAAGCTCTTAATAATATTGAACGATTAAACTCTAATTTTATCTGTATCTTAAATGATAATAATATGGCGATATCAAAACCTGTCGGTAATATGTCTACCTATATGACAAAAATTAGAACCTCTCCTTTATATGATCAAGCTAGAAAGGTCTTGGAGCAGTTTTTAACAACAATTCCAAAGGGAGGCCCGTTAAAACGTAAAATTGAAAAAGGACTTGATCATTTACGTGATTTATTAATTGACCAAAAATTTGGTGTTATGTTTGAAGAATTTGGCTTTCAGTATATAGGGCCTATTGACGGGCACAATATTAGCATGCTCATGGCAGCGCTGCGTTATGCCAAAAACTATGATGGTCCTGTTTTAATTCATGCTATTACTCAAAAAGGTAAAGGCCATGCGCCTGCAGAGTCAGACCCTATCAAATATCATGGCGTATCCCCACAAAAACAGCTGTCCAAGCCGGCTGAATCATCAGCAATAGTAAAGAAAACGCCAACTAATTCTGAGTTTTTTGGCAATACTATGATTGATATTTGTAATAACCATGCTGATGTTGTCGTTGTCACACCCGCTATGATTGGGGGTAGTGGTTTAACGAAGTTTTCTGAAGTTCATCCCGATCGATTATTTGATGTTGGTATTGCGGAAGAACATGCGGTAACGTTTGTAGCAGGTTTAGCACGAACGGGTATTAAACCGGTACTTGCTATTTATTCTACTTTTTTACAACGAGGCTATGACCAACTTATTCATGATGTTTGCATCCAGAATTTACCCGTTATTTTTGCACTTGATCGTGCTGGATTTGCTGGAGAAGATGGTGTAACCCATCATGGTATTTTTGATTATGCTTATATGCTTCCTATTCCTAATATGACTATATTAGCACCAAAAGATGCCTCTGAAATAGAATCTATGCTTCACTGGGCACTTGAACAAGATGGCCCTATTTCCTTACGCTACCCTAAAGGTACTATTATTCAACGACATGATATTGCGTGCTCTCCAAACTTTAATGGTAACGCTGAGGTGATGTTTGAATCTAGTCCAGGTGATGGTTATGATATCTGTATTATTGCGGTTGGATCCATGGCATGGGATGCTTATGATGCAGCGGCTTACTTACATCAGAAAGGGCTACGATTAGCTGTGATTAATTTAAGATCTGTTAAGCCTCTAGATAAAACGACATTAACCCCTTATATTAATACTTCCAAACATATTTTAGTTGTTGAAGAAGGCTCTCAAATTAGTGGTTGCTTTTCTTATATTATGCAGACCTACAAACATATTGATCAATCAACCTCTAATTGGCATTATCTAGGTGTTCCTGATGCGTTTTATGATCATGGGAAAATACCTAGTTTACGTAAACAATGTAAGCTTGATAAAGAAGGGATTATTCATTCTATACACGCTATTGTTAATGAAGATAAATCAACGCAAGTGTTGAATGAGACTGCTTTGTAAATCTCTGACTGCTTTTTCTGATTTTTCTTGTAGGCGCTTGGATACGTCTTTCTTTGAATCTATAAATGGATCACTAATTGGTTTTCCAATTGATAGATGAATAATTCCTGGTAAAAATAGTTTCTGATTTTTTTTCAGTAACTTCATAGACCCATGAATATAACATGGAATAATGGGTTTTTTAGCCGATGCAGCTAAATGAAAGGCGCCTCGTTTAAATTCTCTAATGGCGCCTGTATCAGAGCGTGTTCCTTCAGGAAAAATAAAGGCATTTAAATTTTGACTTAATCTTTCTTCCATTTTTTTTAATTGTAATAAAGCGTTTGATTTTTTTTTACGATCTACTAAAACATGTTCCATATGCTTCATATCATAATTTAATATAGGCACGTTGCTTAATTCTTTTTTAGCAAAAAAAACAATTCGTTGAGGTAAAAATGCCATTAATATGACAACATCTAATAAACTTTGATGATTGGAAATTACAACTCCATTTTGATCTTTAGGGAAATTTTCTTTACCATGTACTTTTACTCGAACTGCTCCCATAAAAAAAGCTGATCTTAAAAATAAGTTTGCTAATTTATAAAATATAGTCGACTTATGTTTAAACGGAAATATCATAATAATATTTGTAATTAGATAATGTATTATAAAAATCGTTATCGTTAATGACCAAGCATAAATAGAATAGATTAGTTTTAATAGCTGCATGTTTATTTTCCAATTTAATAGTAGCAAATCTTTTTATTAAAAAGAATTACTAAAATTAACCGCCCTTTAATGGTTTTATGAACTTTTGTATTTGACCTATGCTTCTTGTTTTTTTTTATGATAAACTTAGTTTTTAAATTAAATTAATTAAGGAATTATTATGTCATCATTAATGGTATCATCGTCTGGTATAAGAGGTGTTGTAGGCGACACATTAACACCTGATATTGCGCTTTCTGTTGGAGCATCGTTTGGATCTATAATTGGGAAAGGCCCTGTCATTTTAGGTGGCGATACGCGTATAAGTTATGATTGTATTACAGCTAGCGTTATAGCGGGTTTACTTTCTGTTGGTACGGATGTTATTCAGATTGGTAAAGTGCCTACGCCAACCGTTCAACAACTTATTAAAATGCATCACGCAAAAGGTGGCCTTGTTATTACAGCCTCTCATAATCCTATTATCTGGAATGGTATCAAATTGATGAATGAAACAGGTTCATTTTTATCTGATGAGCACTATAAGCAGTTTATTTCAACCTATGAATCAGGATCATATACGTTTCAACCATACAATAAACTGGGTGTATTATCATATGATCATTGTGCTATTGAAAAACATATTGATTTAATTTTATCAACCATTGATGTAGCCTCTATACAAGACTCTGGTTTAAATGTTTTAGTTGATGCTAATAATGGAACTGGCGCTTTAGCAGATCCTATATTATTAGATAAACTTGGTATTTCATATACTATTATTAATAAAGAAGCTGATGGACATTTTAGTCATGATCCTGAACCCCTAGAAAAAAACTTAAATCACATTAAAGATGAGCTTAAAAAAGGTGACTATGATATTGGGTTTGTTCAAGATGCCGATGCGGATCGATTAGTCATTCTTGATCAAAACGGGCGATTTATTGGGGAAGATTATTCACTCGCCTTATGTGTTGATTATGTTTTATCATATGAAAAAAATAAGGCCCCTATTAAAGATGTCGTTGTTAATTTATCTACGTCTAATGTTATTACTGATATTGTCAAACAAAATCATGGAACTATTCATCAAACTAAAATTGGGGAACCTAATGTAACGGCAAAAATCAAAGAGCTTAATGCTATTGTTGGTGGAGAAGGAAATGGAGGCGTTATTTATCCAGAAGTTGGTTGGGGCCGAGATAGCTTAGTAGGAATTGTGCTAGCCTTAAATTATCTAGCAAAATCAAAAAAAACTGTTTCTCAGATTGTATCTACTTACCCAAACTATGTTATGATACGTGAAAAATTAACAGTATCTGATCCAAATGATATCCCAAAACTGCTAACAAAAATAAAAGATAAATATGCTTCATACTCTCAAAATCAAGAAGACGGTATAAAAGTATTTTTGGATTCAGGATGGGTACACGTTCGACCTTCTAATACAGAGCCAATTATTAGGGTATTTATTGAACAACCTACGCAAGAACAAGCAGAAAGCCTTTTAAAGGATGTTTTAAGCTTAACTTAGCAATAAAAAGTATTGTTTAAACAATAAATTATGTATATAATTGCCTTCTTATATAAGCAATGAAGGAATAGTGAATGAAAAGACAACGAAAATATAAAATACAACGAAAACTAAGTGTAGTACTCCCATCGTTTGGTGATAAAAAAGAAAAAGGTCCTTTAGCAAAACGTCCAACACCGCCTGGGTTTCATGGTAAAACTAAGTCCAGACGTACCTCTGAGTTTGGTCTTCGATTAAAAGAAAAACAAAAGATTCGTTTTTATTATGGTTTAAAAGAAAAACAAGTTAGAACACTTGTTATAAAGTCAAAACGAAAAGAATCTAACTGGTTGTTAGCTTTTGTCGATACGGTTGAGCGCCGTCTTGATAATCTATTATTTCGATTAGGATTTTATCCTACGATTCCAGCAGCAAGACAAGCTGTTGTACACGGTCATATTTTTGTTAATGGCAAGCGATGTGATATCCCATCTTGTATTATTCCTATTGGAGATGAAATAAGTTTAGCTGAAAATGCGTATAATAATGTATTAGTACAACAAACTATGAAAGAACCTACTCTAGAATTACCTCATTATTTAAAGCTAGATACAAAAGATGGTAAGCAAGTTGGCACTGTTATAGATAGACCTTTATTAACGGATATCCCTTTTGAGTTTGAACATCAATACTTTATTGAGTTTTACGGTAAAACAAAGTAGATAGTTAATCGAACTCATTATCCATACTTTGTTACTCAATCATTTATAACTTTTTATCTAAGTTAGCTTGTAAGTCTTTCAGTAAATTTTTAATTTTTATTGATAGTGTATCATCAATTTTTTTATTAAAATTAGTCTTAAGATCAGTCGCATCTAATTGAGTATAACTTTCCTTATTCTGATCTTCAGGATTGAGCATATTCAAAAAATTTATAGAAAAGCTTAAGTAACCATTATGTGATTTAAATAGATCTAGAATATGCTCACACACGCTAATCAATTGAGGATAATCCTTGTAACAAAATGGCTTTAACGTGTCTTGAATGATGTATTTAACAATCTCTGGAGACTATGAAACAACGCTTATATATATTTTTATTGAGATAGAATAACATATCATGTCTACACAAGGAATTTCTCCATCGCTAAAAAGATTAGGTTTATTGGTATTTTTATGTCGTTAAGATTTGCTTGAAACGTTGCTAAGACGTTACTTTAATTGAATTGAAATTTCAGAAATAGTCGAAGGCCTATCACTTTTGTGTATAGATCCGCTATATGGATACGCTAACTTTTGTCTCTGATTATAGCCTAAAGGTATCCTATCTCCTTTTTTAGACAAAAATCGAGTACACACTTTAGGGACTTTCCTAACATAATGACTTACTACCAAACTATCGGTTTAACCATTGTATAAGACTAATCCTTTATAAGGATTATTGTCATAATTATTATATTTATTGTCAAAAATCATGGTGGAGGTGACAAGGATCGAACTTGCGACCTTCTGCGTGCAAAGCAGATGCTCTACCAACTGAGCTACACCCCCATGGATGTAAGTGTATTATTTTAAATAATAAAATCTATTAATTCAATTCTGAATTTTTTTTTAATCCTTTCAAGATTCATTAATATTTTTATAGTTAACAAAATTTTTGCCAGAAAAAAAGCCTTCTAAATTTTTAAAAATAATATTAATACTTACAAAAAAATCTAAACAGGATACCAGTAACTGACCATTTATAATTTTAATTTCGCCTGGTATTGAAGCCTTTCTATTCGTTATCGTAACCTCTAATAATTCGCAAGGTATACTATTAATCACAGCTTTACATGCAAACCAAGGATTACATGCTCTGACAAGAGCATCAACATCCTTAGCAGATGAAGCCCAATTAATAAGACAATCTTTATCTGATGGTTTTTTTTGATAATGTCTTCTATCTTGTTTTTTATTTATATAGTGTGAATGCGATAAGTTTTCATATGCCTTATCCATTAATTGAGGTAAATAATACTTACATTTTTCTTGATATGTTCCCGCAGTTTCAAGCTCATGTAATGGAAATTTTACTTGAGCAACAATATCTCCTGCATCAAATTCCTCTGTTAATACATGCATCGTAAGCCCAGACATCGTAACATTGTTTTTTATCACCCAAAACCAAGGACAAGGTCCCGCAAAATCAGGCAATAAACTTGGATGAATATTAAATGCCCCTAAACTAGCCTTATTAATTATCGCTTGTGGAATTTTTAAGCCTATAATCAGCACAAATATATAATCATAGTTTTTTTTATCAATAAAACGCAATACAGAGGGGTCTGAGAACGAATTAAAGAAACATACATTTGCAGTATCATTATTTATTAAACGTTGAAACTGATGTTGATTTTTTTCTAAAATAAAAAATCATTAGTAGTACCAAACATTTTTAGAGACTTTAACATATATTGAATATGTTTTGGGTCACCTATTAATAAATTTGAATTGCTCATTATATATTAGACTATTTAAATCATATTAATTTTTGTTATAACCTAGTGGTTATTTAAAAATATAATATGATTATTTTATATTATGGTGGGCCTTCCTGGACTCGAACCAGGGACCTCACCCTTATCAGGGGTGCGCTCTAACCAACTGAGCTAAAGGCCCTCAAAAGAAGGTTATACTGTATCAAAAAATTTAACTAAACTCAAGAAATAGTTATTTATAAAAAAATTATCAAAA
>PBBX01000002.1 GCA_002716725.1 bacterium
AGATTAGTTTCTCTGGCGGAAAGAGAGGGATTCGAACCCTCGATGAGATTACTCCCATACACGCTTTCCAAGCGTGCTCCTTAAGCCACTCGGACACCTTTCCATCACTTAAAAATAGTGTAACGAAATAATAAAGAATCAACAACTAGCAGAACATTCATCAAAAATTTCTTTATAACAACAAACAAATGAATTAAAGTAGAATTAGAAAAGGAAAAACCATCATGAAACCGTTACGAACAAGGTTCATATTAGCAACAATAATTATCTATAGTACTTTGTTAACAAGTTGTAATTTAGTCAGTAAAGACAACACGCTATTTGAGAGTATCAATGGTCAAAGTTTATTTAACGAAGAGATACACCCTGAAGGCAGTTCAAGTAAAACTGGATTTGATGCAACCTTAGAAGAAGTATTACATTTAATTAGTGATTATGGGTACGGGCCAACATATCCGACTATTTTTGGAAGAAAACCAGGAACAGCAATAGCCAATGCAATGGATTTANCCAGAGGAGGACAATACTTAAGTATTCCAGTAAATTATCCAAGTAGCGCTTGGTATCATTATAAGGATTCAACGTGTGATTATTCATGCCAAATAACAGAATANATCTATTGGGGACTAACAACCTATTTAGGTGCACAAGATTACGATGGAAGAAACACTNAAATAAGCGATGAATGGGAGATTACTAGCTCANAAAATCTANAAACAAGAGATACTGCTTTATATAGCATTATTACAAATAAAACCTATAGCTTACCNAGCATTTTACCAACAGGCNATTATCCAACAACAAATGTAACGGTAAACTTTACCATTCAAGATACTTTACCAACTGACTTAAATGAATTAAGCAACACATTTTCTAAGTATTTATCTATTTTTGGCATCCATATAATAGCAACCACACAAGTAGAAGATAAAAAATTATTACATGCAGCCTNAGTACTAGCAGAATATTTAGATGATGATCACGACGGAACCGTAAATGATAGTGTGATGGTTAATCATTTAGTAAGTAATAAAGCAGCGCTAGTCATTACCTATGATGAAAATGAACTCGAAACATTATTAGATTAATTGGGTTGTGTTGAAAAAACATAATCTTTTGGCAATTTAGATTGNTTTTTTACATCATTATCACGAAGCAAATTAACAATTTCTAAACATGATTCTAATTCTTTAATAAGAAACGTTTTTCGATTATGTCGAGCAAAATCTAATTTTTTTAAAATAAAAGTTTGTTCAAGTAATCGTAACGACTGTTTAGAAACAGGTAANAAGACATAATACCAATACCCTATTTCAGANCGATCATGTTTCTGAAACGTTACCTTTTCCCAGTAAATAACACGATCACGACGAACCGTTACCATAAGTTGTTTAGAAAGAAATATCTTAAAATCACGATGCAAAGTATGATACTGATTTTTAGAAATATTATCTAAAATAGGCTGTAAAATATAGGCTGCTTCTCGATCAAAAAAATCATGTAAATCACGTCGAACCAAATTATAAGCAAGACTTGGCGAATGAAATTCAGATCGAATAAATCGAACAAAATAAACTTGATTCTTAGATTCTAAATAAGAGCGATAAATCCACTCTGGAGGATCTGGCAAACTCCTTTCAAAAATTACATCATGATGAATGGATTCAAATCGATCCGAATCAAAACAAGAAATAAGACATATACAAAGTAAAAGNATTAAATACGAAAAACGAAACACAAGAAAATCATTCAATTTCTAAATATAATAACTTTCTATTACGATTGATCTGTTTCATACTTAANACATTTTGCTTTTCTCCAAACAACGATTGAAGTTGTTTATAAAGCTTACGCGAATTTNTNACATCCTCATGATTACACCATAAATTAACATCAAATGTTTTATTGGTAACAACATTTTCTTTAACAAGCAAAGCCACTTCATCAAAGGCATCAAAAACATCATCTTGCACTTCTTCTAACTTTTCATCAGATAACCCATCTTTTGTAACTTGAATAATAACTTTATATTGAATTCCCTTATAAAGATCTTCTTCCCAATACTTCATAATACGATGAGCAACATGTGTCATAGCACCTAATAAAGCCTCCTCAACAGATACAAACTCTTCTCCTACACGAGGTTTTGAATACCCTGTTTCAGTACCAAGTAACCNCCCCGTAGTGGTTTCATAAGCGCGAAGTGTAACNGCAACTTTATCCGTTTCATATGCACTTTTAGTCGCAGCAACACTATATTCTAAATAAATATCAGACCCAATCCTTAACGCAAGTTGATAAATAGGATCTTGTTTTGCTTTATCAAGTAACGCCATAGACTCAGTAAGCTCATTAACGGTTTCTAACTGAGTGGGTACAATAACCTCATATCGCTTTGCAGTTAAAAAACTTTCGATTGCACCNGCTGCATGTTGATTTAATTTATTAGATTTTAATAAGTCTAAGGAACTTTTTCCATTTTCAGCAGCCGGTATAACCATAATTTGTGGATACCCAATGTCATCGACCAACTCTTGATATGAATAAATAACAAGATTATCTTCAAGCATTTCACGTAAAAAAGCGAGATTAATTTTTATCGTATTAAAAACCTTAATCCCTTCTCCATCATTAAGCGACAAAATCCGATTAGGTTTTGGATCAACATACATTACAAGCTCATCGATAACATCATCACTAAAAACCTCATTAGAAATAGGTTTAAAGCGCTTAATTGATTCTGGATCTGATAACAAGGGATCCGTACCATTATAAAGCAAATAATAAATAGCTGCTTTTTTGGCATTATCAATAGCACGTTCTTTTCCATAACGCTTTACATCTTTTTTACGTTTACGTCTACTTTTCTCCTCAGACTCATAAATACCAACCGCTTCAATTAATATCTCCGATGATGATACTACTTCAACAACAGTAGCTTGTTTAGAGATTGTTTCAANTGCAAACAAAGACATTGAAAAAACGGAAACCCCTCCCANTAATAAAACCCCTATATACTTATACATAAACATCCCTCCAAAAATAAATCATTATAATTGTACGTTAAACACATTAATGCATCTAGTACTAATAAAATAACCGAACTCCAAAAGAAACACCATACCAATCTAATGAAGAATAATCCGCTGTTACAGTATAGCTAGTTTCATCAAATTGATCATAATTAAGTATATAGTGNTTTGAAACCCCGCCTAAACCAAAGGTTCTATAAAATGAAATATTAGCCAACAAATAAGGCGAAATCATTTTTTCAAGTATAAAGCCATATTTTAAAACAGCTTGATTTAATTNAAACACAGGCTCANCAGAATCATCGTCTTCTGAAAAAGAAAAATTCATCTCTTTAGAAATCTGAAAAGTATGANTACCTATATAAATAAAAGGTTGAAAAGCAAGTTGATGATACCAAAAAAGTTTTCTAAACCCTACATTTATACCCCCTATAAATTTAGATGAAAAATCAANCCTATTAATAAGCGTTCCATAATCAATATTAACCGGAGCAAGCCCAGCATTAACATCAAAAAACAATTGAGAGACAGGAAGTTTTATAATTGATTTAGACAACAAATAAGAAAAAGAAGCATCCAATCCTAACGCAGATGTTACATTATTCGTAAAAAAAGAACCTNATAACAGCTCAGCATCTCGGGCATCAATGTAAAACCCATCAAAGTATCCTAGGTTTAATGTTAAAGAAAGCCCATAGCGAGGGGACTCTTTGACCCAACTACCAAGATGATGTTTTTTGCCAAATATTTGAGTAGCCTTAGATAACGGAANTTTCCCCTGATCATTTACAAAACGTGATACAAACGATAATCCAATTTTCTTTGACTTATAGCCTTCACTTACTTGGTAATCTTCCATAATCCAAAAATAATCATCTAAAGACACCCCTTCACGTTCACTTAAATCCAAAAACAAAGAATTATTATTAGCAGACTCAATACGTCCTCGTAACTTAAACGCTGATAGTTGCTTAGTANTATAAGCAAAATCCTCCCCAATATGGGTCAANCACCCTGACAAAAGATTCTCAATCATCACATCATCTTCATAATAAANGCCTTCATCTTGACTTTGATATGACGAAGATNTGAGAGTATCTACATACTCAACCTTCACCGTTTGATCAGGCAAAATTTTAATTTGATACCAAATAACACCGGCATCTATCCCCAAAGAAAGTTGCTTCATTTTCTTTTTTTTATCATCAATTTTTTTAGTATAAAACTGCTTGTTGAATCTCACATTACGAATATAAGGGATATAAAAAAAAGCAGACGAAAACAAGGCTTCTAAATCGCTAGCCGTAACAGAATAACTGTTTCCCTTACCAGACTCAAAGGTATAGGTATGTTTATTTTTAAACTGTTCAATCCGTGCTTTTTGTATAACAGGATCAACTAACAACGCCTGAATCTCTGTTGCATAAATAACGTTTACCAAATTCCCTAAAGACTCCACCGTATGATTAGCTGAAACAGAAATAGCCTCTAAAAATAATTTTGATAATGAATCCGGTAATATATTACGATCAAATCGAGACAAAGCAATATAAGGTTCCCAAATTCGTTTAACATCCATAGGATCAATCAAATCATACTCATCTGATAAAACAACCACTTGATCAATACTTGCAATTGATTTGCGTTGATACTTAACATTAGTTAAATCTAATGACTCTTGTGCAAAACTATAACAAGAAAACATCATTAGTAATAATGTAACAATTAACAAATGCCTAGCCATAATAAGATAAAATTAAACCTTAGCCAATCTATTTTTGCAATCATTACTACACCATTTATCTAAATTTAAATGAAAAAAAACACCTCATTTAAACAATAAACTTTCGTGTTATAACACGTTTAAAATAGCCTAATACTCATCAGCGTAACAATCTCTTTGGTATAAGCACTCTACATCCATATCATTGCTTTATTCAAATATTAATAACAAAGCAAACACCTTCTACCTAAAACCTATAGAATCGATTAAACTAACTACATATATCCATGTTTAAAAAACGTATCATTTATAAAATCATAGTACTCTTTATGATGAGTTACACTAGTATAATTGCTACCCAAAATAAACATAATTCTAATAAACCCAGTCATTATCACAACAAAACATTTAAATACCAAGTTTTTGATCAAACCCCCTTAACATACATAACCCATTCCAAATTTATTGGATGCTATATCAAAAATATAGACAATACCAATCTATTTCACGCATCATCACAGCATAACACCCTCATTGGTTCAATCATAGAAAACATACAATTAAGCAAAAAAAATCTAAACCATTTTAATTTTAATCAAACCACCATTATCAATAGCAACCTAAAATCATTATTAATCCAAAATGCTGCCTTTAATCTAACATCATTTAATGCATCGACCTTACACTCTATAGTTTTTCAAAATACAACATTTAAAAACACCTCATTTCTAAACTCACATTTAAATCAAATTATATTACTAAATTGCAAACTAGATACTAAATCCAAGAAAGCGTTTAATAAGCATCATGCCATCATCGGCTTTAAGGCTCTAGAAAAAAAAGCAAACGAAAAAACCAGTCTATCCCATCATTCTTTTTTTCATATTAACTTTGAGAAACTAAATTTAAATTATCTACACTTTAACCATAGCCAATTTGATTTTTGCACCTTTAAACAATCCTCATTACGACAGACCATAATCAAGCATGCAAAAATATATAAAACAACATTTTTAGAAATAAAAGGCTATCAAGCAAACGTTATAAATACAACGTTTACTGATACAACATTTATAAACTCCAATCTTGAAAAAGCAAGCTTAAAAAATGTAACCATTACCAATACAACCTTTTCTAATATCAACTTTGATCATTCAAACTGGGAAAACATAACACTCGTTAATAGCAAGTTTATCAACTGTAGTTTTAACGCTATAAGTACAAAAAACATCCGTTTGATCAACTCACCAACATTTGCTAAAAAAAAGAAATAATTTATTCTTTAAATTCACCAATAAGTGCTTGAAGAGATTCTTTAGCATCGCCAAATAACATCCGCGTATTATCTTTAAAAAACAATGGATTTTGAATCCCTGCAAAACCAGGATTCATCGATCGTTTCATCACAAAAACAGTTTGAGACCGAGAAACTTCAATAATAGGCATTCCATAAATAGGGCTCGCTTCATCTTCTAAAGCATCCGGGTTAACCACATCATTAGCCCCAATAACCAAACACACATCCACATTATCAATAATAGGATTAATATCATCCATTTCATAAAGTTGCTCATAAGGAACATTTGATTCAGCCAACAAAACATTCATATGACCTGGCATACGTCCTGCAACAGGATGAATCGCATACCGAACATTAACACCATGTTCTTCTAAGATATCTCCTAATTCTCGAACACTATGCTGTGCCTGAGCAACTGCCATCCCATAACCTGGTACAATAACCACACTTCGAGCTGCTTCTAGTACAAAATAAGCATCATCAGCTGTAATAGGATTAACCTCACCTTGATCTTTATCAGACTGAGACGATGACGATACGGAACCAAAGCCACCAAACAATACATTAGCTAGTGACCGGTTCATGGCCTTACACATAATAGACGTTAAAATTAATCCTGACGCTCCTACTAATAACCCTGCAACAATTAATAAAACATTGCCAATAACACTACCAGCAGCTGCTGCAGCAATACCAGAATAACTATTTAATAAAGCAATCACCACTGGCATATCACCCCCACCAATAGCCATCACAGACAAAACACCTAAAACTAAAGCCACAGTAATCACAGCATATAACAAGCTAATATGTGATACAGCATCCATACTAAACATAACAATCGCAACAACTAACCCAATTAAAATAAGAGCATTAAGAACTTGCTGACCAAAAAAAGAAAAAGGACGCGTTGGAAGTGTTCCTGCTAATTTTGCCCAAGCAACAATACTTCCGGTTAATGTTAATCCACCAATAATAATAGAAACAACCGTAATAGATGCTGTAACAACACCAATCTGAGGGGCTACAAGATAAGCTCCAAAAGCAACTAACAAACTACTACCCCCACCAAAACCATTTAACAAAGCAACCATTTCAGGCATAGCCGTCATCGCTACTAATTTAGCTGCTAATACCCCAATAACGGCACCAACAACCATACCAAGAAAAATTAATTGAAATCCTCCAAACCCAGTTTGAATAAAGGTAGAAAAAACACCAATAAACATCCCACAAGCTGAAATAATATTACCCTGTCGAGCCGTATTAGGAGAACCTAAGCGTTTAAGACCAAAAATAAACAAACACGTTGCTAATAAATAACCTAAGTAACTAACAAGTTCCATCATTTTGATTGATCCTTTGATTTAAACATATCTAACATACGATCGGTTACCAGATATCCGCCAACCACATTAATCGTAGCCATCACTACAGCAGCAAAGGCTACCCACTGACTAATCGGTGTTTCAGAAATGCCGACTAATACAATCGCTCCTAATAAGGTAATCCCCGAAATAGCATTAGATCCTGACATTAGCGGTGTATGAAGTGTTGAAGGCACTTTTGAAATTAATTCAAATCCCAAAAAAACAACTAAAACAACAATAAATAACGTATAAATAGCAACCATCAAATCCATTTAACTTACTCCTTGTTGTTTTAATGATTCAACTAACATAGGCTGAACAATATCCCCATTTTGAATGGTTAACATACTAGCAATAATCTCATCTGAGGTATCTAGCGATAACGAAATAGGGTCTTCTTTTGTTAAAAACTCAGCTAAAAAATTATAAATATTAGATGCATACATCTGAGATGCATGATTGGCAACCTCACGAGATAAATCCATGGTTCCAATCAAATGAACCCCATTTTTCTCAACAATATGACCTGGCTCAATCCCTTCAACATTGCCACCCGTCGAAGCAGCACAATCAACAATAACACTCCCTTTCTTCATACCAGAAACCATATCAGCTGTAACAATAAGAGGAGCTTTACGACCAAATACTTGAGCCGTTGTAATAAGAATATCAGCTGAAGAACATGTTTTTTTCATCATCTCGCGTTGTTTATCAAGTTGTTCTTGAGTAAGTTCTTTAGCATACCCTTGATCCGTTTGTCCCGTTTCCCCTAAATCAATTTTCAAAAATGAAGCCCCTAAAGAACGCACCTGTTCTTCAGCAACAGGACGGGTATCAAAAGCGGTTACATTAGCGCCCATTCTTCGGGCTGTCGCAATAGCTTGTAAACCAGCGACGCCTGCCCCAATAACAAAAACCTTAGCAGGTGGTAATGTACCCGCAGGTGTCATCATCATCGGCATAATAGAGTCTAATCGTTGAGAAGCCAAAACAACAGCCACATACCCTGCTAAATTAGCCTGAGAACTAAGTGCATCCATTTTTTGAGCACGAGTAGAACGTGGCACAAATTCCATTGATAACGTTGTCACACGTTGCAAAGCAAGTTGAGTTAAACCATCATGATCTTGAAACGGTTTTGTAAGAGCTAACAAAACTGTATCAGCAGGAATCATAGAAATAGAATCTTTTGGAACATTAACCTGAACCAAACAAGAAACCTTTAAAACCTCTTCCTTTGATCGAAACTCAACACCTAGCTCAGAAAATGCTGTTGAATCAAATAAATGATTACCATAATTATGCTCTAATACTATAGAACATCCTAACTTAATTAATTTATTAGCAATATCAGGTGTTATAGCAACACGATTTTCATTTTGTTCACACAAACTACCTAGTTTCATTAAAACCACCTATACTTAACCTATGGATTATAGTTAGAAATAAAATTCTAACATATCACATAATCCGTAATATACGTACAACTTTTTAAACAATCTTAAACATTTAAAAATATTAATTAAACAAAAATAAGTAACTATTTCCTAAATTAAAAATTAAAACGTAAGAAATTATTATTCAAAAAACAAAAAGATATTATATAATAGCTAACAATAACGATAAGGATCAGAAGGAGCTCAGTAAATGACAACAAAAACAGACGTAAAAAGAATTTCAGTATTCATGGAAAAATTAATTGATAGACATCCTGGCGAAAATGAATTTCATCAAGCTGTTCAGGAAGTTGTAGAATCAGTATATGAATTTGTAGAAAACAACCCCAAATATAAAGAAGCTAATATCTTAGAACGCATTGTTGAACCCGATAGAATTGTCATATTTAGAGTGACTTGGGAAACTGATAACAATAAAATACAAGTAAACAGGGGATACCGAGTTCAATTTAACAATGCGATTGGCCCCTATAAAGGAGGCTTACGATTTCATCCAAGTGTTACACTAGGAACATTTAAATTTTTAGGATTTGAACAAATTTTTAAAAACAGCCTTACAACCTTACCAATGGGTGGCGCAAAAGGGGGATCAGACTTTGACCCAAAAGGAAAGTCAGATCGAGAAATCATGCGCTTTTGCCAAGCGTTTATGTTAGAGCTACATCGCCATATAGGTTCAAACATTGACATCCCCGCTGGTGATATTGGTGTAGGAAGTCGTGAAATAGCTTATTTATTTGGTATGTATAAAAAAATTCAAAATAATTTTACAGGAACCATTACAGGCAAACAGTTAAACATGGGAGGAAGCTTAATCAGAACAGAAGCAACCGGGTATGGTTGCGTTTACTTTGCTCAAGAAATGCTTCAACACATCGGTGAAGATATTCGAGAAAAAATATGTGTTATATCCGGATCTGGAAATGTCGCACAATATACCGCTGAAAAAATTATAGAATTAGGTGGAAAAGTAGTTTCCTTTTCAGATTCTGGAGGAAGCATCTATGATGAAGCCGGCGTTACAGAAGAAAAATTAAACTTTGTAAAAGATTTAAAAAACAACAAACATGGTCGCATCAAAGAATATGCAGAAAAGTATAAGGTCCCTTATTACGAAAACCAAAGCCCATGGCACATAAAATGTAATTTAGCATTTCCAAGTGCAACACAAAACGAATTAACATTAATGGATGCAAAAGAACTGATCAAAAATGGCTGTATTTTAGTAGCAGAAGGATCTAATATGGGATCCACTCCCGAAGCAATTCATTATTTTAAAGAAACTAAAACATTATTTGGAGTAAGTAAAGCTGCAAATGCAGGAGGCGTTGCTGTATCCGGTCTAGAAATGGCACAAAATAGAATGGGATATAGTTGGACACGTGAAGATTTAGATGAACGATTAAAAAATATTATGAAAAAAATACATCAACAATGCCTAGAGTATGGGCAAAGCACCGGCTATGTCGATTATGTAAAAGGAGCCAATATAGCAGGCTTCAAAAAGGTAGCTGACACAATCCTAGCATATGGAACGCATTAATAATTTAAAAAAAATTAGGCAAGCTATAATTTTAGTAGTATAACTATAAATATGATCAAACGAATATTTTCAATTTGGACATTTTTAGGAATTGTACTAGGCGTAGGATTATTTACGTTCGCAATTATCAACAGCACAGAAAACTATATGATTTTTGTTAGTATAAACAGTGTCATCATGGTACTGGGTGGCACATTTGCAGCAACCATGATTTCATATCATGCTAAATATGTTATGCGAAGCATTATTAGCTTATTTGGAATTTTTTTCCCCCAACATATTAGTTCAAAAAAACTTACAGAAGATACACTAAGTGTAATTGAATGGTCAAAAATAAATAATAAAGAAGGTTTTAAAGCCGTTGAAACAATTATAGAAAGCAAAAAAATAAAGGACCCAATCATTCAATATAGTAAAGATTTAATTTCAACCGGAGTAAAGGGAAGCCAATTAAAACTATTAATTGAAGATCTGATTGACTCTATAATAGAAAGACAAATAATCGATGCTAATATTTTACAAACAATGGCAGGATTTGCACCTGGTTTTGGCATGATAGGAACCCTCATCGGATTAATTATTATGTTAGATAATATGGGTGGCGACATTGCGAATGTAGGCCCTGGTTTAGCATTAGCACTACTAACAACCCTATATGGTGTTATTTTTGCACAATTAATTTTTAAACCAGCCGCAGAAAAAGTAAGACAAACCTTAGAAATGGTCCGCTATCGTAATATTATTCTAATGGAAAGTTTGGTCCTATTAAGTGAAGGAAAACCAAGTTTTGAAATACAAGATCAAATAAATAGATTCATTCCTCCCGAACATTGGATTGATCTAAGCAAACAAAGTTAATGGCAAAAAAAGTAAAACAAGCACCAGCAACTGACGAAAGTTGGTTAATGACCTATTCTGATAGTATTACCTTATTAATGGCATTTTTTGTCTTATTATTATCCGTATCCACCATTGACCAAGCAAAAGTAGAACAAATGGCATCTGGAATTAACGACACATTCAAAAAAACAGAATCTGAACAACCGTTTTCATCCATGAATGAAAAATTAAATGAAATTGTAAAAAACGAACAACTCGAAGGAAAAATATCAATAACACCCGATCCTTTAGGTCTAAAATTAAGGTTTTCATCTCAAGTTTTATTCCAATCTGGATCTGCCAAATTAAAACAAATAATGATTCCTATGCTAGGACATATCTCAGAAGCCATTCAAGACTCACAATATGAAGATTATATCGTCAAAATAGAAGGACATACCGATAACATGCCCATAAAAACAAAACTATATGAATCAAACTGGGAATTATCCGCACATCGTGCAACCAATGTTCTTAAACAATTTATTAAATCAGGCATACCAAAAAAACGAGTTAGAGCAATCGCCATGGCAGATGCCTATCCCCTAGTTCCAAACCAAAACAGAGATGGCTCTTCAAATGCTAAAAACCAAGCTAAAAACCGTAGAATCGAAGTTTACATCCATAGAAATTTCAAATAATTATAGTGGGAATAAAAAAATTTGAATCTAAACTTAATTCCTACGAAGAAAAAGTATCTAAGCTATTAAAAACATCCAAACATACCTCCATTAAAGGCATTAGCATCAGCATTTTAATAATAACAATCATCCTATTTATGATAGTAAATTGGATCAACCCATTATGGTTAAAATTAATAAAAATAAAATTAAAATTCTTTATTTAAAATCAAATCTTAAATGATCATTTTGAAAATAAGACGATTTCATCATTGGAATAAATGATGAAATCGTATGATATACCTTTGACTTAATATTAATATTACTTAAAGGAAACTTAAATGAATTAGACGATCTCATAAAGACAACCTGAGGATTATCCAAACGTAACTCAGAAGCTAAGTCATCAACAACATCATAAAAACCGCCCACATCATCAATAATCTTCAACTGCTTAGCTTGCTTACCTGTAAATAATTGTCCTTGTGACACCGTATATACTTCATCATCTGTTAAATTTCTATTTAACTTCACTTTATACACAAATTCTTGATAAAAATTATCTTGAAAATTGTTTATTAATGATTTTTCTGATTCCGTTAACCTATTTAAAGATGAATACATCCCCATAAATTCTCCCGTTTTAAGTATATCTTGAGTAATACCGAGTTCATTTCCAAGCTTATTAAATGATCGAAACGACGACACAACGCCAATACTACCTGTGATACAAGAGCCATTTGCATAAATCTTATCCGAATTTGCAGCAACATAATATCCTCCCGATGTTGCAATAGCGCCCATAGATGAATAAACAACTTTACCAGATTCTTTTAACCGCTCTACTGCTGTATAGATTCGATCTGAAGCTAACACACTACCTCCTGGACTATTAACTCGTAAAATAACCCCTTTAAAGCTGCTATCTTTACTGACTTCATCAACAATATTATCAAACTCATCTGCGCCAGTAGACATACCTCCAAAAATAAAATTAGATGAATTCTGACCACTAATAATAGATCCATCAATTTCAATAACAGCAATACGATCAAAAAAGTTAAAGACAGACGGCTGTTGAACAACCATAAAATCTATAAGATTTAGCTTTTCCAATCGATGATCATAATCATCTACAATCGAATATACCTCTGGCCAATAAGCAAGTCGATCTACTAAGCCTAAATCCTTTGCTTGTTTAGCTGTTAGCATCGATCCATCTGAAATTGTATCTAGAGCCCCCTCCTTAGTACTTCTAGACTCTTTAATTTGATCCTTAACATCTTGAAAAAGATCAGCAATCAAATGATTTAAATGATCTCTATCTAGCTCTGATAGTGATTCTGAAAAAAGATCCGTCGAAGCTTTATGCTTTCCTGATCTAAAAACCGTTGTATTAATGCCTAATTTTTCTAAAAAATCAGACGCTTTCCTAACTTCAAGGTCAAGACCAAATTGACTGATTGTTCCTAAAGGAGGCATAATAATAACATCCGCTAAAGAAGCTAAGTAATACTCTGGCAACCCAACCGAACCTTCTAAATAAACTATAATCTTTTTCCCATACTGCTTAGATTGTAATAATTGATCCCGAATCTCCTGAACTAATCCAAGGTTTGTTAATGACGATCGAAAATTACCTACTCTAAGAATATAACCACGACATGATTCATCTTGATTCGCATGATGAATTAACTGTAACAAATCATTAGAACCAATTTTATATCCTCCTAACAAACTAAGCTCTGACTTACCTCCCTGAACATTCCCTCCAATGGCCATTTCAGCATAAGCAGAACGTTTAAATAAAGCATACCGCTTTCTAAACGTTTTAAGATCTGCCCCTCTTCCAAATTTAATAGATGTTGAATAATAATTCCCACGAGTATCTTGAAGATCATTTTTAATACCAAATTCTAAATTAACAAAAGGTAACTGCAAACTAGCACCTGAAAACAATGCTGAATTCTTAATACCAGAACGTAATACTAACGAATCTGAGAGCAAAAATTCTGTTCCAAATCCGGTGCTCACAGATTGCTTTGTATCATTATCGTATGTTAATTCAAGTGACCATGCGATTAAATTATCGTTTAAAAACCCCGCAAACGCACCTTTAAATGTTGTATTTAAATCTAAATGTTTAGAATAAATATCTTGAACTAAAAACCCAACATTTAAACCTGGGTATAAACGCACTAAAATACCTAAATCAGACGCCCATCCTTTTACTGAAACATCATCTGAAATACCATGAATTGATTTATAATTTAACCCCCAACTAATCCCATTATTACCAAAAACACCCAGTCCAACCGTATTCATTGTTAATTTATTACCATTATAATCTTCTTTTGTAACAGAAGAAAATCCAATAGGATTATTATAATAATAATGTGCATAATAACGTTGATAATCTAATTTATCATAATCTAAATATTGAAATGAATATGAGGCACCTGGATAAGCAAGTCCCGCAGGATTAATTAACGTAGCTGCTTCTCCCTCTGCAAACGCCGTATAGGCATTCGCCATCCCTAATGATTTTACCGAATTATGACGTTTTGCAATATCGTACACAAACGATCCCTGCAAAATTCCAGAATAAACTACAACCAGTAGAACTATGTTTATTAAAATATTCATGATAACACTTCTTAGTTTCCCTATTTTAAAATAACTTAAACATTTATCTAAGACCCAATCATTGGTTTACAAATATAATTTAATGTAACATCCCTAAAAGAAAGTTTTTTTGTTTCAAAAAGCTTTTGATGCAATAAAGGAAATAACTTACTACAATCAATATCAATAGGGTATAAACTAATATAACAAGAAGAAAAGTGGTTAAATATATCAGATTTAGAAGAAACATAAACAGCTAAACAAGAATAAAAGGATGCTAATAATGTCTTACAATCTTCATACGTTAATAACAACAAATCTGAAATAGATCGTACCTCATCAACCGTATTAAATAACTGAAAATAAACATAATTTGGCTTTGCAGATAAAATAATAGCAAACACACAATGATGAGACCCACATTGATTAGCTAGTGCCTCTAACGAAGACATCCCTACCACCGAACAATCTAAGGAAAAAGCCAACGTTTTAGCATAAGAAACACCTATTCGAATTCCTGTATAACTTCCAGGTCCATTAATCACGCCAATACCGTTAATATCAGCTAAACCATGATGATATAACCGACAATAGTAATCAATTTTAGATACTAATGTCTCTGAAAAACATCGATCCGCACATTGCTTGATAGAAACTAAATTCCGTCCATCTTTTTCCAAAGAAAACCCAAAAGGATCAATAGCTGTATTAATAATAAGATTTAAACTCATACAGGAACGTTAGACCAAAACAGAAATTTTTTCAATTTTTAAAAATCTTTTGATAATACGTCACCCATGTTTGATAACGAGCGTAACTAGAAATAGGATCTTGAGCTGGAATAATCGTCTTTAATTGACACGTCTTTAACTCTTTCTTAGAGTTTTGTCTTGAATAATTCATTTCATTAATAAGCCCTATAGACGATTGATCCATATCCACAATAATCAAAGGGTGTTGCAAAATATCAGCACATAACTGCCAAACTGACTCATCTACCAAACATGATGATGTACAATAAAACGTATGAGGCTGAATACTAGAACTAGATTCAAATATTTGTAATTTTAATCGTAACACATTAAATAACCCTTCTATCAACGCTTTCTCGAACGAACACGATGATGATGCTACATCATGATTAATAAGTGCAAATTCATGAGTTGAATCATAACTATCTGGATTCAATATAATCCAAGATCTAGAATCAGATAACACTAATTCTTTAGAAAGAATATCTGAAAACCCAGCAGAAAATAAATCACTAGAAAAATTAGGAACTAATATTAAATCTTTTAAACAATAAAAAGATTCTTTTCCCTTAACAACAAAGGATTTAGAAATAGAATTATCAAAATCATTAATTTCCAAACCAATATGCTGCTCTAATGTAATATAATTATGAGCAATATGAATATTTAATGAACCACACACAATATTAGATTCAAACAACCAATTTTTTACAGAAGAATGTGTCATAAAATTAATAGGAATCCCATCATTTAAAGGGATAAATCCTTTACTTTTTTCTTCCATCAAAAACGGAGATACTAANTNAGGAAAACAAGANCGNTTTAANTTNAAATCCTTAATAATAATNGAACTAAAATCTTGCTCAATAAAATCAAAAAANCCCGATGATGAAGCCGTAACAAAATCTTGCTGAAAACAATCTAAGCCTGTTAAATTAAACANTAAATATAACTCNAAACTCATACAAANACTTTTTTGAGGAGAAAANGAAAAAAAAGAGACTCCTTTCTCAACAAACCACTTTAAATGAGTAAAAAGAGAATACCGAGAAAGCACCTGATGAGTAATAGATTCATAATCTTTAACAATAGACGTGTTTTTGATAGCCATATAAATATCTAAGGCTCTATCATCTTCTAAATAAAATGAAGGCGTCAAAACCATCCCTGTTTTTTGATCACAAAACAAAAACGAATCCATATTACCAACAATACCAATCTGATCAACCGATTGACGTTTGGGTAATGAGACAATTAACTGATTGATAGCCGAACGCGTTGCATATAAAAATTCATTTGCATCGACATGACGCCCAAACTCTGAAGAAACCTGACAATCAAATAATCGCTGTTGATGATCCAACGTTTTTCCATACGAATTACAAATAGAAACATCCACATAATTATGTTTAATATCAATTAATAATAAATTATCGCTACCCATTATCTTTATTCTAGTAAGGAAGTAAAAAAATACAAACATAAATTACCAAATGAATAAACTTTTAAAAAATCCATGACATTGATATAGTTACTACTAATAGGAACATATCATGATAGAAATTGGCTTAATTGGGTTTGGAAATGTAGGACAAGATATTTACCGTATTCTAAATGAAAATGGGCCCTTTATTAACAAACGTATTGGGCAACCCATAAACATAAAAAAAATAGCAGTAAGATCAACACAAAAGTATCAGCATATCCTTAGTGATTCATCCCTATTAACAACCGATGTAAATACAATTATCAATGATCCAACTATTTCAATCATTGTGGAAGTAATAGGAGGAGAATATCCAGCGCTAGATTATATAACAGCAGCCTTAACAAACAAAAAACATGTGGTTACAGCCAACAAAGAAGTGATTAGTAAACATAAAAAACATTTCTTTAAAATGGCCCATTCAAATGAAGTAGATATTTACTTTGAAGCCGCTGTTGGGGGTGGAATCCCTATCATTCGATCCTTAAAAGTTGGGTTTGGAGCCAATAAAATCAATGCCTTTTATGGTATTGTTAATGGAACAACAAATTATATACTAACTAAAATCAAACAAGAAAACAAAGATTTCAATACCGTACTTAAACAAGCACAAGAACTAGGATTTGCAGAATTAGATCCAAGCATGGATATTAGCGGATTAGATGCTGCCTATAAATGTTCTATACTAGCAGCCGTAGCCTTTAAAATAGACAGTCAAATTGATGAAATTTCTTATACTGGAATAGACGCTATAACATTAAAAGATTTAAATTATGCCTCAGAATTAGGATATTCTATTCGATTATTAGCTCAAGGAAAACGATTAGAATCTAATGAATTTGAACTACACGTTTGCCCTGCATTAATTCCTATTGAGCATCCCCTATCAAGTGTACATAACGAATTTAATGCCGTTTATATTATAGGCGATCAGGTTGGAGAATCGATGTTAATGGGAAAAGGTGCTGGAGGCTCTCCAACAGCATCAGCCATTATTTCAGATATAATGGATATTTCCTTTGGAATGTCACAAAAAATATCATCACGAAATCTAGAAACAAACTTTCAAACTAGCTCTATTAAACCCCTTAAGCACACACTATCTCACTATTACATAAGACTCAGTGTCAAAAATAAACCCGGTGTTTTAGAACAAATATCTCTACAGTTTTCAGAAAAATCAATTAGTATTGAAAAAATAATTCAAAAAGAAAGTAATTCAGATAGTGCTGAAATTGTTATTATTACAAATAACATCCCCCATCAACATTACCTAGAAGTAAAAGAAGCATTAACTAATTTAAGCGTAAGTAATGCGATTGAATCATCTATTAGACTATATAAAAATTTATAAAGATTTACTAACTAGCCCACATTAATATTATAAACAAAAAATAAAAACAATATAACTGGATACTACCCTTAAATTTATTTAAAACACATTTATTTGAACGCTAATAACACATGTCAACGTCCATTAAACTACCCCATTAAAGCTCCCTAGAACACTGTTATGAAGTCCACTTTATGTGTAGTTATCGAGGAAAATAGGCAGTTAAAATGGCTTAACGGGATCTTTAAATGATCAACAACACAACAATAGGCCAGTTAGAAAGATTTAAAAGGATTTTTCCAGTTAAATACCGGTATGTTATCTGACTGAGATTGTAAAGAAGCAAGTCGTGTTTGCAACGCTTCTTTTGTTAAATATCGAGTCATAACACCATGCTCAACCAAAGAAATAACACCTGATTCTTCAGAAATCACAATAACAATAGCATCCGTAACATCCGATAACCCCAAAGCAGCACGATGACGCGTACCTAAACTCCTATCTGAAATAGGAGACTCTGTTAACGGTAAAAAACATCCCGCTGCTTCGATAATATTTTCTTTAATAATAACAGCCCCGTCATGTGTAGGCGATCCAGGCCAAAATAAAGATGATAACATTTCCATATTTAAATCACCCTTAACACGAATACCTGTATCAACATATTGAGTTAATGACGTTTGTCCTTCTAAAGCAATAATAGCGCCTATTTTTTCTCTCGATAAATAATCAACAGCACGAATTAATGATTTCATGGTAGCGGTGGATTTTACTTCTGGAAATGATGATGAAAGCGTAAACAATTGACCCGTAGCACCCACTCTCTCCAAGAATCGCCGTAATTCAGGTTGAAAAATGATAACAACAACAATTAATAAAACCGTTGCAAACCGCTCTAATATCCAATTTAACGTAGTTAAAGACAAAACATGACTTGCCAAAAAAACTAAAATAACCAACATAAGGCCCTTAATAAGATCCAGCGCATACGAACGCTTTAACCAAGCTAAAAACCGATAGGTTAGTAAATAAACAAGTATTACATCAACACATACACTAACATAAGCATAATATGGAATTTGTTGTATTATCGTCATAATTATCTTTTAATTCAAATATAAGATAGAACTACCCATTAAGCTGCTTATCAAAACGTATCAAATCCTCATAAGTTTCTCTAGAAAGTAATGGTACAATAGATAGCCCATCCACCATAACCATAGCAGGACGACAATTTCTATTGTAATTAGATGCCATAGAATAATTATAAGCACCTGTTGAAAAAACAAGCAAATAATCTCCAACTGAAACCTCTTCCAGCAAAACATCATAGGCTAAAACATCACCTGACTCACAAAATTTACCGGCAATAGAATACGATTGTAACGCTAAGTTTTTTTTATGCAATTTATCAAACCTATACGACGCATCATACAAAAGAGGCCTAATATTATCTGCCATACCTCCATCAATAAAAACATAGGTCTTTACATCTTGAATATGCTTTACTGCCCCTACTTTATAAATTGTGATCCCAGCAGAACCAATAATAGAGCGCCCTGGCTCAAATAATAACGTTGGACATGGTATAGAAAACAACGAAAACTGCTCTGTAATATAATGTGTAAAATCAACCATAAACGTCCTGATATCAAAAGGACTATCTCCTTCTAGATAAGATATCCCCATCCCTCCTCCACAATTAAATTCAGAAATTTCCAACCCTAAATCCTTAACAAGGTATGACATAAATGGCATCATGCTATCAACCAATTCATAATAAGGTTTTGTATCAAAAATTTGAGACCCAATATGACAATGAAGCCCCACAAACTCAACACAAGAATGAGATTGAAAAAGCTTAAAAAAATGCTCAAAATCCTGCTTTTGAATACCAAACTTAGAATCAAGTTGCCCAGTCTTAATATAATCATGTGTATGAGCATCAATTTCTGGCTTGATTCGTAACATAACACGAACAGGCTTATTATGAATAGTTAGGTGAACTATATTAGTTAATTCTTGTAAATTATCAACGATAATCGTAACTCCATAATCAATCGCTAACTGCAATTCCGAATGGGATTTATTATTTCCATGAAAATAGATAGAATCATGTGGGATATCAGCTTGAATAAGCGTAAAAAGCTCGCCTCCAGAAGAAACATCAAAAGACATACCCAAACGATATAAAAACTGGGCAATACCCAGTGTTAAATTAGCCTTACAAGCATATAAAACGCGAGATTTAGGATAAGATGATGCCAAAGGATCTAAAAATTGCTGACAATTATGAATAATCGTCTGAGAATCCAAAACATAAAGAGGCGATCCATATTCAGCAACAACATCCTTTAAAGAAATATCTCCAAGATACGCTTGTCCATTTTTATATGAAAAACATAATGGAAATGAGTTAGTCATGTTTTAAATCAATAACAATAGGATCAACACTAGTACCATCATCTATAGATACATAAGAAATAATAACAATTTCATCTCCAACAAGTCCCTTTCTAGCAGCAGGTCCATTTAATACAAAGGTCATAGAACCACGTTCCATAGGAATAGCATACGTCACCAATCGCTCTCCATTATTTACATTAACAATCTGAACTTGTTCATTTGGAATAATATTCGCTTTTTCCATAATATCAAGATCAATACCAATACTTCCCTCATAATATAAATTAGCATCTGTTAAAACAGCATAAGCAATTTTTGATTTTAGAACCGTTCTTCTCATATCTTTATCCCTCTAAAAAAATAATATTACCCACTATGATAACGTGTTTTCAATGAGTCATGAGTAATCAAAACACCATTAAGATGATCATTTTCATGTTGTATAACAACAGCCATCATCCCATCAAAAGACTGTGTAAACAAATCCCCATTAATATCATAAGCACTTACGTTAACACCACTATATCGAGTAACCGTAGCTAAAATATTAGGAATACTTAAACACCCTTCTTCTGATTCAAGTTCATCTCCATAAACTTCCAACGTTGGATTAATACAAACTAAACAATTATTGTCATATTCACAAACAAATAAACGCTTTAAAACACCTACTTGAGGAGCCGCTAAACCAATCCCCTTATAAGCATGCATGGTATCAAAAAGATCCGTTACAAAATCATTTAAAGAATCATCAAAATCAACAACATCATCTGCTGTTTGAGATAACAAAATATTTGGAACTTCTAGAACCGTCAAAACAGTCATCATTAACCCTACTTATATCATTTTTTAGCTAGTATACTATACTACCCAATAAGATGAGAATAAAATAGTTAATTTAATATATTATTGCTAATAATTAATTATATGTTATTATTAAATGCTTAAAATAAAAATTATTAAGCTTGAATGGAGACTTTGAATGAGTACAACCAAAAAAAAATTAAAAAAAGAAATCATAAAAGAATATGCAATTAACAAAACTGACACAGGATCTATTGAGCTACAATTAGCCTTATTAACACACAAAATCAATCATTTAATAAATCACCTAAAAATAAATAAAAAAGATAATGCTACACGAAATGGTTTATTAGAAATGGTTGGAAAGAGAAAAAAGTTTATTCATTACCTATCAAAGAAAAAACCTAACGATTTTAAAAAATTAGCTAAAAAACTAAAAATAAAAAATTGATTAACAAAAAATCTATTACCAAAATAATAGTAAAGGAAATATTATGAACGAATCAGAGTTTTCTGTAGAATCGCTTATTGCAGATAAAAAAATCAAATTAAAAACAGGGCACATGGCCAAACAAGCCAATGGATCCATTACACTGCATGTTGGAGATACCATTATATTAGCAACCGCATGCATGTCAAAATCGCCTAAAGAAGGCATCGACTTTCTCCCACTAACAGTTGAATATACAGAAAAAATGTATTCAGCGGGAAAGATACCCGGCGGGTTTTTTAAACGTGAAGCAAGACCAAGTACCGATGAAACATTAATAGCACGATTAGTAGACAGACCCTTACGACCAAGCTTTCCTAAAGGATTTCATAACGACATTCAAGTGATTATCAATGTTATTTCTCATGATCCAAAGATAGTAACCGAACCATTAGCTATTATAGCGGCATCCGCAGCTCTAAGCATCTCTGACATTCCATTTAATGGTCCTATTGGTGCTGTAAACGTAGGTTATATCAATAATAATTTTATATTTAACCCCACAGCAGATGAACTAAGTACTAGTGCGTTAAATTTAACAATAGCAGGAACAAAAGAGGCCATTTTAATGGTTGAAGCTAGCGCTAATGAATTAACCGAAGAGCAACTTATTGCGGCTATTCTTGAAGGCCATGAATACATAAAACAATCTATTACATTACAAGAAGAACTTCAATCAAAAACAAACAAAGCAAAAATGACATTACCTGAACCAGACGAGCAATTAAAAGAATATGAAACTAAAATTACTGAGTTTCTTGGAAACAAAATTAGTAATGGATTAACAGAAAGCAACACCAAACAAGACGTAGAAGATACATTACAATCAATAGAAACCCATGTAATGGAATCATTTATCAATGACGAAAAGGAAAATGAATCCATAGTTTCAAACATTTTTAACAAAATCAAAAAAAATCAAATTAGACAAACCATCTTAGAAAAAAGAATTCGAGTAGACGGACGAACCCCCGATGAAATTAGGCCTATTACATCTGAAGTTTCAATACTTCCAAGAGCACATGGATCCGCGTTATTTACAAGAGGTGAAACACAAAGTCTTGGCACCATTACCTTAGGAACAAATACAGATGAAATGATTGTTGATGGTTTAGGAGATGCGAAACGAAAGAAATATTTCTTTCATTATAACTTTCCTCCATTTTCGGTAGGAGAAGTCGGAATGATTCGAACCGGCAGAAGAGAGCTAGGTCATGGAGCACTCGCCCAAAAAGCATTAGAAGCTGTATTACCAGATTTAGAAAAAGAATTCCCATATACAATACGAATTGTATCCGAAATTTTAGAATCAAACGGGTCATCCTCAATGGCATCTGTATGCTCTGGATCATTATCACTCATGGATTGTGGCGTGCCCATAAAAGCCCCCGTTTCAGGAATAGCCATGGGCCTTCTATTAGATGGAGATGATTATATCATTTTATCAGATATACAAGGATTAGAAGATCATTATGGTGACATGGATTTTAAAGTAGCAGGAACCGAAAAAGGAATTACGGCATTACAACTTGACATTAAAATTTCTGGTCTATCAGAAAAAATCTTAAAAGAATCTCTAAAACAAGCAAAAGAAGGACGATTACATATTCTTAATAAAATGAAAGAGGTTATTACAAAACCAAACGAACAGTTATCAGAAAATGCTCCAAAAATACATACATTATCCATAAACCCTGAAAAAGTAGGAACAATCATCGGATCTGGTGGAAAAATGATACGAAAACTAGAAGAAGAATCAGGCGCTACAATAACAATAAATGATAACAATAAAGGAGAAGTACTAATATTTTCACCAAACCAAAACAACTTAGATAAAGCACTAAAATACATTACCCTATTAATAAAAGATCCTGAAATTGGAGAAACCTTTAAAGGAAAAGTAACAAAAACAATGACATTTGGGGCCTTTATAGAAATAGCCCCAGGAAAAGAAGGGCTATTACACATATCAAAGATATCAGATGAGCATGTAAAACGGGTGGAAGATTATCTTAATGTAGGGGACCATATTGAAGTAAAAATATCAAATATAGATAACCAAAAAAGAATAAACTTAGAAAGAATTAAACAAACACAAATATAATAGTTGAAACCTTAATAATAAAAATATAAAATAGTAAAATATGCGTTCATATGGAGGAAAACATGAAAATTAAATATATATACCTAATACTATTAACTCCCTTATTATTAATAAGTTGCTTCAAGCAAAACAATTCAGACTGGGTTGTAAAAATAAACAAAAAAAATATAACCAAAGATCAAATACAAAATAAGTTCAACAATCTTCCAGAACAACTTAAAAATCAAATCCCAAAAAATCAACAAGGGCAATATGTTGTTAATCAACTCATTCAAGATGAAATAATATACCAAGAAGCTGTTAAAAACACCCTAAATCTAAATGAAGAGTATCAAGAATATATAAAAGCACTTACAAACCAATTTGAATACCAAAAAAAACAAGGATTAATTGAATTATTTATTAAGGAAAAAATTGATTCAACCATAAAAGTATCAGAACAAGAAACCTTAGAAGCATACGAAAAAAATAAAAGCACTATATTTAATGCTTACGAAGAAAGAAGCTTATCACACATTCTGGTAGAATCTAAAAATGAAGCCTCTAAAATCTATAAACAATTACAAAAAGGTCAATCATTTAAAACATTAGCAAAGAAAAAATCAATAGATAAAGCTACTGCAGAAAATAATGGAAAAATTCCAGGAACCTTTACAAAACAAAATTTAAATCCAGAATTTAAAGAGGCCGTATTTAATATCAAACAAAAAGGAAACTATACAAAACCGATTAAATCAAATGGAGGCTTTCATATTTTCAAACTAGATAAGAAACAAACCGTGAAAGCAAAAAAATATGATGAAGTAAAAGAGTTTATTAAAAATCAAATTTTTATNTCTAAACGAAATCAAGAAATTACANCCTATATAGAAAGCATTAAAGATAATTATAAAATCGAACAAAATGAAAANNTTTCAGACGATCAAANAGATAAAAATANTCCACAAAACAAAACAGAANAAAGCGGNTAATCAAAGAGAAACCNNNNGGTTTCTCTTCTAAAGGAATGAAATATAACTCAAAAGCATTTGCAAAGCTTAATTTATNCTTACANGTTTTTAAATTAAACAAAGGAGAGGATCTACACTCTATTTCATCATTATTTCAAGAAATATCACTCCATGATATCCTTACTATCAAAGTAACAAAAACTCAAAATATTAATTATAAAATCACATATTCAGGATTTACAGTTCCAACAAATACAAATAATATTATTGGAAAGATTTTTGAAACCTTAAAACCCCAACTTAACCATAGCTATGACATCCACATAGACAAAAAGATCCCCTTGGGAAGTGGTATGGGAGGGGCTAGTAGTAACGGAGCAATGTTTATCAAAGCCATTAATACAATTGAACAAAAAAATTGGGATTATAAAACACTTATCGATATTAGCAAAAGATTTGGATCCGATATTGCATTCTTTTTAAATGGTGGTACACAAGAAATTTCTGGTTTTGGAAATATACTAACACCCAAACCAGCATCCATCCAACGATTTTTTGTAATCATTTACCCTAATATAGAGTGCTCAACAAAGAAAATTTATCAACATTTTGATACGATGATTAAAGAAAAAGCGGATGAAATAAACGAATCTAATAATAGTTTATTGCCCGTTGTCTTAGATTATAGTAAAGAAATGAAAACAATCTTCCATATATTAACAAGCGAAATCTCATATAACGTACAACTTACCGGTTCAGGATCAACATTTTTTATAGAAACCCCTTCAAAAAAAGAAAGCGCTCTCTTAAAACAAAAGTTATCTACTTTATTTCCAGCATACTATATTCAAACAACAGAATCGATACATAAAGACCATCCCCTAAGACAATGACGATTAATGAAGCCCTAAGTACACAAGCACAATATCATCTAATTATTCAGGGAACCGTACAAGGTGTATTTTTTAGAAAATCAAGCTTAGAAATAGCAACACAACTAAACCTACATGGCTGGATTAACAATAACAAAAACAAAACCGTTAGCTTACTCATTCGAGGAAAAAAAGAAAACTGCAAAAAAATGATCAAATGGTGTCATAAAGGCCCCCCACAAGCAAAAGTATCAAATGTTATAATAAGAAAAGAACACCCAAACTACCCACAAAACACCTTTATCATAAAATGAAATTAAGAGATTTAACACAAAATTTACCCGATCCCATATTTCTAGTAGATGCATCAGGCGTATTATATTCAAGCAATGGCTTCTTAAAAAATTCTGGCAAGACATTTAAATATCTACAAGAAAAAGGCCCTACATTCCTTGCAAGTAATAACTCCTATCACTATGTTAATGATATTTCACAGAATTTATATACTGAAGGAAAAATCACCCTTAATCCCGAATACATTATTTCATCCGGCCATGGACTAGCAAAAGATCCCCATATTTCAAAACTGATATGTAATAAAATTGTTTATTTCATAGGTCCAAAATCTGCACTCCATTATGCACTTGATGTTCCTATTAAAGCAATAACAAAAACTATTCAACATGCTGAAGCAATTATTTTAGCAGGCTTTAATCAATCACAATCAACACCATTATTAAATACAGTTATCAAGCAAGCAAAAGAAAACCCATCCATACCCATTATTTGTTGTAATAAAGACCTCTATATACGAGCAAATCAAGGGCTTCAACCAGTAGTAGGCTATTTTGCAAAAAAAATAGAAAAAGAAATAAAAAGACCCCTAAATTGGTTTGGAAAACCACTAAAAAACTTTTCTAATTTAGTAAAAAACCATCTTAAAAACTATCATCTCAATCCATCAAAATCCACATTATTTTTTGATGATAACCTAGAAAATGTAATAGCAATGCAAAATCATTTAGGTATTTCAGGGTGTTGGGTCACAGAAACAGGAATTTTCTATAATAAAAACAAAAATAATTTACTAAAACACTATGGAATTCCATCCTATATCATAAAGTCATTCTCACTAGACGAATTCCTAATACAACCATAAGCCTATCTAATAAATATAATATGTTTAAAAAAGCAATTAAAAACTGTATAATTATTGAACACTATGAGTAAAAAAAAATTATTAAATATTTATCAATCCGATGAGGATCATGTATTATCCGAGCTTATGAAAGAGCTGTCCACGAACCCTCAATTACAATCATCTAATTTATTAAAAAACGAAAATACCAAACAATTCTCAAAACAATTTTTAAAGCACGTTATAACACAGTTTGATTCAAAAGAACTCTCAGATCCATCAAAAAAAGTTATGGAATCTATTTTATCCTTATGGCATGTACTAACAAAAGACCTCATGCAAGGAGGATTCTCAACAAAAGATACAGCCATGCTTATTTATGCCGTAAAAACCAGTATCCAATCCTTAAAAGATAATAAAACATTAGAAAAAAATAGCCCTTTATTTAATTGTGAACCCTTACTTGATTTATTAGGTATATTAACATTTGAAATGTATTCATTAGAAAATGAACGATTAATTTCTCGCCAAAATGAGCAAATAAACTATCTACAAAATCAAGAATCAAAACTTTCAACCGAGTTAGTTGGTAACAGCCCTGCAATGAAACATGTTTATAAAGCAATAGGACTAGTCCTAGACAATGATTTAACCGTGTTATTAGAAGGAGAAAGTGGAACAGGAAAAGATTTAATAGCAACAACAATACATAATAACTCTAAAAGACAAAAAAAACCTATGATTACTATAAATTGCGGAGCCATCCCAAAAGAACTCATAGAATCAGAATTATTTGGTCATGAAAAAGGAGCTTTTACAGGGGCAACTGAAAAACGAATTGGGAAATTTGAACTTGCTGACGGAGGAACTCTATTTTTAGACGAAATTGGAGAACTCCCACTCGATTTACAAGTAAAATTACTACGAGTATTACAAAACAAACAAATAGAAAGAATAGGAGGCAATCAATCTATTAAAATAGATATTAGAATCATTGCTGCCACCAATCAATCCCTAAAACAAAACGTAGATAATAAGACATTTCGTTTAGATCTATATTACAGACTCAATATTTTTCCAATTTATATACCTCCATTAAGAAATAGAAAGGATGATATTCATAGATTAACAGAGTTTTTTATCAAAAAGTTCTCAAAAGAACTAGCGATCACCGCTCCACCCATCACAAACGATGCCTTACTATTTCTTGAAAATCAATCATGGGAAGGAAATATCAGAGAATTACAAAATATCATTCAAAGAAGCCTCGTCATAGCACAAGGAAATCCAATCACAAGCAGTATTCTAAGTACCTTACCCGGACGACATGAACCGATACTAATAGAAAAAAAAGTCAATTTACTTACCGAACCGTCAAAAGAAATAGTCCCACTTGATACACTTGAAAAACATGCTATTGAACAGGCTTTAAAAATAAAAAAAGGGAATGTTTTCCAAGTTGCTAAATCACTTCAAATATCACGAACAACACTATATAGCAAAATTAAAAAATATAACATTAAAGTTGATTCGTAAATGATACGATTCGTAATATGTGATGATAATCAAACGTTTTATTGACACATCGAAATCCATACGTACTAGCAAGTTCAATAATCAAATCAGCCTGATCGACCCCACATTCTAAACACATAAGAAACGTACAATCCTGACATAACGAAAAAATAGCCTGATACATATCCAAACCACACTCTCCACCATCTAAAGCAATTAAAGGTTCATAATCTCTTACAGATTTATCTAAAGATTCTAAATCTTTGGTTGCTATATAAGGAGGGTTAGAAATTAAAAATAAGGGTTTGTCACTATCTTGCCATAATGATTTAGAATCAAAAAAATCCATATGATTCCAATTAATAGAATCGATATTATGACGTTTTGAATTTTTTTGAGCAATATGATAAGCATCTTTAGATATATCAAATGACAACCAAGAACTTTCACAAAATGACAACGCTAACTCAATAGAAATAACACCTGAACCAAATCCACATTCCAATCCAACAAATGAAGAAGAAAAATAGTGAGGTATCAAACACTGAGCCTCTTGAACTAATAATTCTGTTTCACTACGAGGAATTAAAACACCAGGACTCACATCATATAATCGTCCCATAAATTGCGTATTTCCAATAATATAATCTAAAGGCTCATAAGATAAGCGTCGTTTTACTAAGTTAAGACACGATATATACTGATCATCCGAAATAGAAGTCTGTAAATGATTAATAAAATCAATAGAATCAAATTTAAAATAAAACTTTAAAATACATTCAACTTCAAACTCAACATTATCTGTATAAACAGATCTTAGTAATCGAATACCCTCTCGGTAAAGATCTGCCAAAAACATATAGAATCTCCTAAGAGGACATCATCTTCTCAAGTTGATATGCCTCTATTAATGGGTCAACTAAAGAATTCAAATCCCCATTTAATATCATATCTAATGCATAAAGTGTTAAATTAATACGATGATCTGTAACCCTACTTTGAGGATAATTATATGTACGAATCTTCTGAGATCGATCCCCTGTGCCAACTTGTAATTTTCTTGCATGTGATTGCTCTTTTTGCTTATTTTCTAATGTTACGTCATACAACTTAGTCCTTAATAATCGCAAGGCCTTATCTTTATTTTGAAATTGAGACCGTTCATCCTGACAAGCCACTACCAAGCCCGATGGTAAATGTGTTATACGAACAGCAGAGTCTGTTTTATTAACATGCTGTCCCCCTGCCCCTGAAGCCCGATAAGTATCAATACGGCAATCTTTAAGATCAATATCAACATCAACATCTTCCGCTTCAGGCATAATAGCAACCGTTGCAGCTGACGTATGAACACGACCTGATGATTCGGTATCTGGCACACGCTGAACACGATGAGTCCCACTTTCAAACTTTAGTTTTCCATAAACATTAGACCCAGATACTGAAAAAGAAATTTCTTTAATCCCACCCAATCCCGTAACATTTTGAGATAATATATCGACAGACCACGAATTACTTTCTGCATATTTAGTATACATTCTATATAAAGTAGCCGCAAATAAAGCCGCTTCATCACCACCTGTTCCAGAACGAATCTCAACAATAGCATTTTTTTCATCTTCAGGATCTTTAGGAATCAAAAATAGTTTTAACTTATGCTCAAGATCAGCTCTTTCATTTAATAAGGCACCCGTTTCTTGCTCAACAAACGCTTTCATATCCGAATCATTTTTTAACTCATTCAAATCATCTAAATCGTTCAAAACAACTTTTAAGCGTTTGTATAAATCAACACCACGTTTTAAATCAGAATGTTGTTTAACCAATGTTTGATAACGCTTTATATCAGCAATCAATTCAGGATCACTCATTTGACGCTCTAAGTCATTAAACTTTGTCTCAATTTCTTGAAATTGATCAAGCATTAAAGGTTATTTTTTAAGGTTGTATTTTTTTCTAAACTTCTCAACTCTACCTTCTGAATCCAAAATACGACTATCCCCAGTAAAAAATGGATGACATTGCGAACAAACATCAACACGAATAGACTCTATCGTTGATCCAGATTCAAATTCAGCACCACAGGCACATGTTATTGTAATACTATAATAAGGAATTTTTTTATCCTCAATTAATGAATCTTTCTTAGATGCTTTTTTTCCTAAATCTAATGAACCTGCTTTTTTTGTCTCTTGTTTTCCCATATAATGTCACCTTATTATTTAAGTAATAAATAATAATAATGCATCAAACACCTATTGTCAATAAAAGGAGTAAATCATAGTTAATGATGATTATGTGGAATCCCTGAAAAACAGTCAATAAAAAGGTTAGTATCACCCTCTTGAATATAGTCAATGGCTTTTACATGATAATGATAGGTATTATTAAAAACATCCCCTGTTAGACCAATATGCCCCCCACAGGCATCCAAATTAGTAGGCTCCGCTTCTTGTTTATATTCAAAAGGCCCATAAATGGGAAACCCATCTAAAGCAAGTCCAATGAGTGCAAACCGTGAATACCCTGCATTAAATTCATACTCATAATTAACAAAATAATTAAAAGTATCATATCCCGTAAAATAAACCGGCTCTACAAAATAATAATAGCCACCGTCACTACCAGGAACACCATAATACTCATCTAACTTATACTTAAGATCAAAATAGGTTTCACCAGTTCCAACAAATGATTGCATAAGAAGAATACCATTACGAGCAACCCCTACATATGAATAATCATCCAAAGGAGTTGATGACTGAGCAATTTGAGCGACACTAGGAATATAAATACTAGTTTTTTCTGTTATAATCTTCGTACGATCTGAAAACCCTCCCTCTCCCAAACTATTTGAACAATAAATATAGTCGTTACATTGATAATTAATTGCAAGAACAGGATGCTCTGAATTAAAAAAATAATTTGATTTATGATTAGGTTTTTGATCCGTATCAATTGTAAAAAATGAAGTATTATTATAAATATTAATAGGGTAAACAGTCTTACTATAAGAATACTCATTATTTACCTCCTTATTATTGATATAATTAGGTTGATAAAAAAACTTTAAAGTAGGATCAACATCATCAGTATTTCGAAAATAAAAAAAATACTGTCTCTGATCAGCATTAGAACCTAAATTAATAGTATCTGAAACCAATTTTTCATGTTCAAAAAAAATGTTTGAATATAAATAAGATTGCAAAGTCACACCATTACTAGCTGCTTTTTCAGAATAATTAAATGAATCGCCTTCTTTTCCTAAATAAGAATATCCTGCATCTACACCCGTATCCTCCGCATCAAAAACATTCACAAACGCATCAACCAAGTCACACCCAGTCAAATTCATAGCAATAACTAGCAAAAAAATACTATTAAAAATAATTAATTTATATTTCATCATAAACAAACTCATCTATAATAATAACGAAAAAACAGATAAATAACATGTATTTTAAAACACAATGATTTGGAAAATAACAAAAATTAAATTAACATAATGAGCAAGTATGTATTTATTTTATGATTTCGAAACATCAAGCAAAGAATTTTTAGGACAAATCCTATCCTATGCATTTGTTTTAACAAACTCAAACTACGAACCGTTAAACTCCTTAACCGGAAAAATAAAATTAAATCGTACTCAATGCCCAGAAGTAAAGGCCATTCTTACCAATAAAATTAATGTTCAAAATTTACAACAAACAGGAATACCAGAATATGAAGCTGCACAAACAATATTTAGCTTCATCAATCAGTTAATTAAGCACCATAATCAAATAACCCTAATCGGATTTAATTCAAACAATTTTGATTTATCATTTTTAAGAAACTTATTGGTTCGTTACGGGTTTAACCCATACTTTAATGGAAAATTAAAAAATATAGATATTCTCCACTGGATACAACATATTGCATTTTATAATGAAGATCAGTTTCCTTGGGTACTATCAGAAAACGATACCAAACGATACTATTCATTTAAACTAGAAGATATCACACAAGCAAGTGCTTTATTAACCAATGAACAAAGCCATGATGCCTTTGAAGATGTAATATTAAGCATAAAATTAGTAAGCTACTTTGAACAAAAATTTAAGCAACGGCTAACTGAATTTAAACCCATATTATTACCAGAAAATAGTGATAATACCCATCTACTAAAACAGCGATATCGTCATTTTCCAGAAGATGGGTCAAATCCAAAAAAATATATTTATCGCTATTTTTATAGCTTAGTATTACAACCCAAGTCATTATTAATGATAAATATAAAAGACCTGCAAGCCTTATTATCCGTAAAACCCACTTGGACCTCTATTACACAAGAAGAAAAACTAAGTTGCATCCAATACATTAACAGCAACAAACATTTTTTTATTGGAGAAACATGCGAAAAAAATGAAACAGAAACCTACCAAACCATAATCGATTTAATAAACCAAGATCCATTTTTTGCAAATTTACAACAATCTCCCAAACAATATTTTCAGCTCATAAAAAAAGAATGGGATATAGAATACCAGATTCATGAAATAGGCTTTGATCATCATATTGATACACTTAATAGATTAAAACATGAGCTATTTAACAATCCAGAAAGTTATCCTAATCTACTACAAGAATTATTATCAAAACGAACAAGCAAACAAGACACTTATTTAATTCAATTATTTAATAGACTATATTTAAATATTTCAGAAAACCCTGACCCAGCATTATTAACTCGCTACTTAAAACCACGTTATATAACAAAAGAAATGTATCGAAATCCAGAAGAAATAACAACATTTGATCAACAAGATCATGAACTAGAAGACGCCTTAAAAACATGTGAAAATGAAAATGACATAAGCATTCTTAATGCATTAAAAGAATATTATACGTTATTTAAAACTCAATTAAAAACTACCGTTTAACAATACAATCTTCAATATTACGAGCTGTTTTTTCATCCCCTCTTAATAGTTGAAACTCTTCTACCAATTGTTTTTCTTTGGATGATAACTGCTTAGGAAATAAAGCAATCACCTTAACATACATATCACCTTTCCCATATCCTTGAATACGAGGCAATCCTTTTGACTTAATACGAAAACGAGTATCTGTTTGAGTTCCAGAAGGCACTTTTAAAGTAGCTTCTCCATTTAAAACAGGAATATCAATCGTACATCCTAAAATAAGTTGCGTAAATGGCAATTCTAACGTGATATAAATATCACTCCCATCACGTTGAAAATAATCATGTTCTTTGACTGTAATAAAAACATATAAATCTCCAGCTGAACCTCCAATAGGCCCTGCATTACCTTCATTGGAAACACGTAATTGATTCCCCGATTCAATCCCTGCAGGAATGGTAATGGTTAACTTCTTTTTCACCTTTTTCTGGCCAATAACACCCCGTCCTTTACAGGTTGGACATGTTGAAATTTGTTGAAAGGATCCCAACATAGTTCGTTGAACTACTTTAACTTGTCCCAACCCATTACATTCTGAACATTTTTTTGCAGACCCCGAATCATTTTCTAAATGATAAAATTCTATATCTTTATCAACACCTAGGGCAGCTTCTTCTAAGCTAATAGATAAATCAAATCGCAAATCATCTCCAGAAGATGGCCCCGATGATTGAGATCGAGAAGAGCCTCCAAAGAATGTATCAAAAATATCTTCAAAGTTTCCACCAAAATTACTAGAAAATCCTTCAAAACCAGCACCAGGCCCTCCAGAACCAGCCGCCGAATCATCGGCTACACCAAACTGGTCATACCGTTGCTTACGTTGAGGATCTGATAAAATAGCATAGGCTTTTTGAATATTTTTAAATTTAGCTTCTGCTCCTGATTCTTTGTTCACATCAGGATGATATTGTCGAGCAATTTTTCGATAAGCCGATTTAATTTCAGAAGCCGAGGCATCTTTACTAACACCCAAAGTAGCATACAAATCTTGAGACATTACATTTCCTTATTCATCAATATTACGAGATTTTATAACATAGGTGGCTCAAAAGAGCCACCTCATAAAATAAAATTCTTACTTTTTAACCTCAGAAAACTCAGCATCTACCACATTATCATCATTTTTTTCTGATGATTTATCTGCAGAACCATCCTCAGCATTAGCATCAGCATCCCCAGTGGCACCTTCAGCATTAGCTGCTGCCTCTTCAGGATTCTGTTTATAAAGTTCAGCAGATACTTCATAAACAACCGTTTGAACCTCTTCTTTTTTTGCTTTTATGGCTTCAATATCACCATCTTGAATCGCTTTTTGAAGATCTTCTTTGCCCGATTCTAATTTGGATTTATGATCATCACTAATTTTATCTGCACTTTCTTTTAAGAGTTTATCAATAGACACAACTAAAGCATCTGCTTCGTTACGAGCATCAACTTCTTCACGTTTTTTCTTATCTTCATCAGCATATTTTTCAGCATCATTTTTCATTTTTTCAATTTCATCATCAGACAAACCAGACGATGCTTGAATCGTAATTTTTTGTTCTTTACCTGTCCCTTTATCAAGCGCTTTAACATTTAAAATCCCATTCGCATCAATATCAAAGGTAACTTCAATTTGAGGAATTCCTCTTGGGGCAGGAGCAATCCCTTCAAGAACAAAACGACCTAAACTTCGGTTATCAGCAGCCATTTCACGTTCCCCTTGCAATACATGGATATCAACACTAGGCTGATTATCAGCAGCGGTTGAAAACACTTGGCTTTTGGATGTTGGAATGGTTGTATTGCGTTCAATTAATTTAGTACATACTGATCCTAAAGTCTCAATACCAAGCGATAATGGTGTAACATCTAATAAAACAACATCTTTAACATCCCCTGCTAAAACAGCGCCTTGAATAGACGCTCCCATCGCAACAACTTCATCTGGATTAACACCTTTATGTGGTTCTTTCCCAAAAAAGTCTTGAACAGCCGCTTGGATAGCAGGCGTACGTGTTGTACCTCCAACAAGAATCACTTCATGAATATCATTTTTTGTTAAATCAGCATCTTTTAAGGCTTTTTCACATGGAACTAATGACTTTTTGATAATATCACTAATCATTGATTCAAAGTTAGCCCGTGATAATTGAAGATTCAAATGTTTTGGTCCTGAACTATCAGCCGTAATAAATGGTAAATTAATATCGGTTGCTGTTGTAGATGATAATTCTATTTTTGCTTTTTCAGCAGCTTCTTTTAATCGTTGTAGAGCCATTTGGTCTTTACTAAGATCAACACCCTGATCTTTTTTAAATTCAGCTACTAACCAATTAATAATAAGATCATCAATATCATCTCCACCCAAGGTTGTATCACCATTGGTTGAAAGTACTTCAAAAACCCCATCTCCAATTTCTAAAATAGAAATATCAAATGTACCTCCACCGAAATCATAAACAGCAATTTTTTGATCCGATTTTTTATCTAATCCATAGGCTAACGCAGCAGCCGTTGGCTCATTAATAATACGTAAAACATCTAACCCCGCAATTTCTCCAGCATCTTTGGTTGCCTTTCGCTGATCATCATTAAAATAAGCCGGAACCGTAATCACCGCTTTTGTAACCGTCTCACCCACATAACTTTCGGCATCTTGTTTAATTTTTTGTAAAACCATCGCTGAAACTTCTGCCGGTGTATAATCTTTTTCAGGTCCTTTAATAACAATACCACCACCTTTTCGTTCGCTTAATTTATAAGGCAATGTTTTACCAACTTCTTTAAGACGTCGTCCGATTAAACTTTTAGCAGAATAAAAGGTAAATTCTGGATTTGTAACCGCTTGTCGTTTAGCAGGCTGCCCAACCAAGCGTTCTTTTTCTTTTGTAAATGCAACAACAGAAGGGGTTGTTCGAGATCCTTCCGCGTTTGCAATCACCGTAGAATCAGATCCTTCCATAATTGCAAAACATGAATTGGTAGTACCCAAATCAATCCCAATAATTTTTTCTTTTGCCATAATTAATTTACTCCTTATTTATAATATAGTTTTATTAATAAATTCTGACACTTACGATAACTTTATTTATCATGCCAACTTAGCCCCCTCTACCCACACCCTATTATGACCAGAAAGCAAACAAAATACCATCAAAAACTGAACACTTGTTCACAAAGTGAACATAGTTACTATGTCCTAATCCCGTACCCTTAAAAATAAATATAAACCCATCAAAAAACTATCAACAAACATAAATTTAGATCTGGCGAAGATTAGAACATTAACTTGTTTAGTATTTAAGTAGAAACAATGACCATCGAAGGACGTATCACCTTGCCATTAAGAAGATAGCCCTTTTGCACTTCCTGAACAATCATATTAGGATCAACACCCTCTTGAGATTGCTGAGAAATCGCTTGATGAAAATTAGGATCAAACGGCTTATCTTTTGTTTCAATCGAAACAACATCCAATTTAGCCAAAGCCGAATCTAATTGCTGTTGAATCAACATAAATCCTTTAATAACGTCTTCCGGAGACTGATCACTAGACTTAGCATGAGATGAAGCAAGAGCAAAGTTATCACACACAGGCAAAAATTCTTTCACAACATTTTCAGCTGCAAATTTTTTAAAAGTGTCCACTTCTTGATTTTTTCGACGTTTAAAATTTTCAAGTTCTGCCATATAACGAAGTGCTTCTTCTTTACCCGCTTGTGCCGCATCTTGATCCGCTTGGGATTGAGCAACTAACGCATCCCTCTCGTTAATAACACGGTCTAATTGCTCTTGTAACTGACTCACTTCTTGATTGGAATTAGAGCGATTTTGTTTAGCATTTTTTTTAGGTTTCTTAGTCGATTTTTGTTTTAGCGCATCAAGATCAACAGGCTCAACATCAACTGATTCATCTTGAGTTGTTTCTTGTGTTATATCATTATTTTTTTGAGTAGCAGTCATAAAAAACGCCTCCATTAAACTAAATCCGTGTTGATTTATAGCTAATTAGACAGTCCCTGTCAACATGAAAAGAAAAAAAATAAAATTAATATTGACCAACTTCCAACTAAAGCCACCTAAAAAAATTAAATCACCATGGATCTATAAATAACAAAAAACATACAGAAGTCGCTAAAGAATAAATATAAGATTTCAGATAATAAATATTTACAAGGCATTTAAAAGGAATGCCCATGATCCCTATGACTTCTATAATCTCGCTTCATAAAATCATACTCACAGTTAACAATACCACAACCTAATATCATATCTATACAATGCAAAGCACACACAATATTTATTGTTTGAGAAATTAAAGAAGCCCTGCCTCTTACATATTAGCAATCCATAATCCCCAAAGCCAGCTGCTAAAGAATTTTCTATAAATGATTTACTAAATTTCTTAACCGTATTAAGGTATCCGCAGCACATACAATATCTGAATTTACTGAAACATCAAACTGCCCCCCTAATCTCCGTAAACAATCATAATAAAGCGTAATATCATCGTCTGTATGAGGTGTTTTCAAAAACTCTAAATCATGAGAAGAATCAAACGGTACACAAGAAAAAATAAGTTCAGTACATGAAGAGTTTCGAATCTTAAACGCATTTTTTTCAGAAGCAACCTTGGAAAAAAAGCTAAGCATGCATAAGCCCATATCAACGGACTCTTGATAAATACGAACAGGAAAAGACACGTCATCCACTCCAATTGCCATATGAGTAAAATTTTTATGTCTACCATGTTCTAATTTTCTATATTTCTGAATAGCAATACTATAAATTCCTGAATCTGTTTTACCCATAGAATGTTTTAAATCATTACGATCAAAATGCCCATTCCCCAACAATCCTGACCACAATTAGAAGACCCCTTACCATGAATTGAATGCATACATTAAACTCCTACTATTTCTTAACGCCCAATTAAGACCCCTTTTATATCGTTATTGATATTCTTTAAACCAATTCCTTTATATCTATGTTATCGAAAAAAAATTAATAACAGCTGCCAAAAAAGAAGAATTATGATTAAATATAACAATGCAAAAACAAATAAAAGTAGCCGTAATCGGATTAGGAAACATGGGCAAACACCATGTTCGAAACTACAGTGAACTTGGAGATGCCCATTTAGTAGCCGTATGTGATTTACAAGAAAATTTAACCAATGAGTTTGAAAAAAAGTATAACTGTAAAGGATATACAAATCTAACAAAAATGCTAGAAAATGAAAGGATTGATGCCGTTAGCATTACAGTGCCAACAGCCTTACATTATCCAATAGCCTTTGAAGTAATATCAAAAAAGATTCATGTTTTAATTGAAAAACCAATTTGTGATACAGTAGAAAAGGCAGAAAAATTACTTAAACTAGCACAAACAAACCATACCATTATCATGATAGGTCATATTGAACGATTTAATCCAGCAGTTCAAAAACTAAAAGAAATTATTGATAATAATGAATTAGGAAAAGTAACATCCTTAATTTCGCGTCGAGTGGGTGCATTTCCAGCACAAATAAAAGACGCCAACGTAATCATTGATTTAGCAGTACACGACATCGATATTTTTTCATACATACTAAACAAACAACCCGACACGATTTATGGCAATGCAGGAAGCGCCTTAATTAATGGTAGAGAAGATTATGCAGAAATCATGTTAACCTATGGCGATCAAAATGGAATGATGCAAGTGAATTGGATAACGCCAATCCGAATCCGAAAATTATCCGTTACCGGAACAAAAGGATATGCTGAGCTTAATTACATGACACAAGAATTAACAGTATATGAAAGTAATTATCATGAAGATCATGATGATTTTGGTGATTTTATTATCAAATTTGGGAATCCAACCGAACATCAAATAGACATTGAAAAAAAAGAACCTCTAAAAGAAGAATTAACTCATTTTTTATCATGTATTAAAGAAAACAAACAACCATTAATCCATGCAAAAATAGGGATTCAAGCATTACAAACAGCCTTATCTATAATGGATATTATAAGCATCAAAAAACCAGCATAAAAAAACAAACATAATTGTCTTTTAAAATAAACCATTCTATACTAGGGAAAAAAATTAGCCATAAAAGGAAAGCTAAATGTCATATTTATTTACATCAGAATCAGTATCAGAAGGACATCCAGACAAACTATGTGACCAAGTATCCGATGCCTTATTAGATGAAGCCTTAAGACAAGATCCTAGCAGTCGAGTTGCCGTTGAAACCTATACAACAACGGGCCTTGTGCTTGTTGGTGGTGAAGTCACAACAAAAGGGTGGCTTGATACACAACGTATTGTTCGAGAGACATTACGAGAAGTAGGTTATACAAAATCAAGCTATGGCATTGCTGCCGATGATTGCAATATAATGTCTACCATCCATGAACAATCTCCAGATATAGCAGTAGGCGTCAATAAAGGGTCCGGAATTTTTAAAGAATTAGGCGCTGGAGATCAAGGCATTATGTTTGGCTATGCCTGCAACCAAACAGATGTATTAATGCCATTACCTATATATTATTCTCATAAATTAATGAAAAAATGTTCTGAATTACGCAAACAAAAAACATTACATTATTTAAGACCTGATTCAAAAGCACAAGTAACCGTAGAATATGAAAATAGAAAACCAAAAAAAATTCATACCATTGTAATTTCAACACAACACGACCCAGACATTGCTCATGAACAAATCGAACATGATATAAGACAATATTTAATTCCAAATGTTATCCCAGAAAATCTATTACAAGATGAGTATCAATTATATGTAAACCCAACCGGTCGATTTGTTATTGGTGGACCCCATGGTGATACAGGGCTAACAGGAAGAAAAATAATAGTAGATACCTATGGAGGATGGGCCCCTCATGGTGGAGGTGCCTTTTCAGGAAAAGATGCAACAAAAGTAGATCGATCAGCAACTTATATGGCACGATATATAGCCAAAAACTGTGTTGCTGCTGGTATTTGCAATGAAATTTTAGTTCAACTCTCCTATGCCATTGGTGTCGCTGAACCTATTTCAATTTTTGTTGATACATATGACTCGTCATCCTATTCAAATGACGCTATCATCAAAACAATTCGTAAGACATTTGATCTTACACCAGAAGGAATTATAGAAACATTAGATTTGAGAAAACCACAGTTTAAACAAGTTGCTGCCTATGGACATTTTGGACGAGACGACTTAAATTTAAGCTGGGAAAATGTTGATAAAATCGAAGTAATAAAAAAGAATTTAAGCAACACTCAAACTCAACCTGTTTAAACTAACTATAGTTCCCTCTAAAAGAGGAAACAATGAATCCATTTCAAACAGAATTAGATGTAGCAACCCTAGACTATAATAAACAACTTAAATTAGATTTAACTGCCTATTTTCAAGCAACAAACCCTAAAATCGTTATACTAGATATGTTTACAAATGGACTCATATCATATTACAGCAATAAACTATTAAAAAACGTTTCTCAAAGCATGCACCTTATTTGCAATGATGCACTATCATTTAATACACTACTAAATGCACCATCAAATTTATATGATAGCCCCCCCCATAAACCATTTGTTGAAACTACAGCATCATTTATCACAAAACGATATCAAACCCATATCGGGATAGCCATAGCAGGAATTCATGACATTGAAGTAAAAGAAAATAAAATTTATATTGGATATTCATTTTATAACAACACTGTAAGTCGTATAATAGAATGTAGTGGATCACCAGAAATACGGTATAATCAAATTATTAACAGCGTTTTCGGTTATCTAAAAATGTTATTTATAAAATATCCAATCATAAAGAAAAAGGAGTAAATATAAAATGGAAGACAACAAAACAAAAGCATTACAATTTGCCATATCACAAATAGAAAAAGCGCATGGAAAAGGATCTATCATGAAATTAGGTGATAATCCAGTTAATGAAATTGAAACCATATCATCAGGCGCCTTATCATTAGATTTTGCATTAGGCATTGGAGGCTATCCAAAAGGAAGAATTATCGAAATTTATGGACCAGAATCATCTGGAAAATCAACCTTATCCCTACATGCTGTTGCAGAAGCACAAAAAGTAGGAGGAACATGTGCCTATATCGATACTGAACATGCACTAAATTCTAATTATGCAGAAACATTAGGAGTAAACCTAAATAGTTTATTATTATCGCAACCCGATTATGGCGAACAAGCCTTAGAAATTGCAGAAACACTGGTACGATCAGGAGCCATTGATCTAATCGTCATCGATTCTGTAGCTGCTTTAGTACCAAAATCTGAAATAGAAGGCGATATGGGCGATGCCCAAATGGGAATGCAAGCACGTTTAATGTCACAAGCCTTACGAAAATTAACAGCAATCGTTAATAAATCAAACTGTGTTGTAATCTTTGTTAACCAAATACGAGAAAAATTAGGCGTGATGTTTGGTAATCCTGAAACAACACCAGGCGGAAGAGCCTTAAAGTTTTATTCTTCCATTCGTATTGATATTAGGCGCGTTGAAACCTTAAAAAAAGGAGTCGATATTTATGGTATTGTATCAAAAATAAAAATTGTAAAAAACAAAGTAGCCCCTCCCTTTCGATTTACAGAAGTAGAAATAAAGTTTGGTGAAGGAATTTCATATGAAGCCGATTTAATTGATTTAGCAACTGAATTTGAAATTATCGAAAAAAGTGGAACATGGTTTTCATACAATGGAAACCGCATGGGACAAGGAAAAGACAACGCAAAAAAATATTTAATCGATAATCCAAACATTAGTAAAGAAATAGAAACAAAAATCAAAAACAAAGTAACTAACACAACAAAAAAACAAGACAAGCCTAAAGAAAAGGAGATACTAAAAAAATGAACTCACTAATAAGTCCATTAATCATAGGAATTGGAATAGTATGTCTTTCCATATCACTATATTTTATTAAAAAGACATTAACGGATTCAAAATTAAAAAAAGCAAATGAAGAAGCTAAGAACTTATTATCTAAAACAAAAAACCAAGCTGACACAATCTTATCAGATGCCCAACAAGAAATTAAACGATATAAGTCAAAACTAATTCAAGAAGCTGAAAATGAAATTAAAGCACGCCATAAAACCATTGGAGAACATGAAAAACGAATTCATGAAAAAGAAAAGCAACTAGCCCATAAATCAGACGATATAGATAAAGAAAAAAGCAAATTAATACAATTGCAAGAAAAACAAAAAACCATCATTAGTACATTATCTGATGAATTAGAAAATGTAGCAGGAATGAAAAAAGAAGACGCAGAAAAAAAGCTATTTGAAAATATAGAACGAGAAACACGTCAACGTATTGGAAAACAAATTAAAGTAATCGAAGAACAAGGAAAAAAAGCAGCAACACGCCGAGCAACAGAAATTATTACAGATGCCATACAACGAACAGCCGTCGATCATGTTGCAAGTATCACCACTAGTACCTTACAACTCCCAGACGAAGACATGAAAGGAAGAGTTATTGGAAAAGAAGGGCGTAATATTCGAACCTTCGAGATGATTTCAGGAGTAGATGTAATCATTGATGATACACCAGGCACCGTTATTTTATCAGCATTTGATCCTATTCGAAGAGAAACAGCAAAAATTACAATGAAAAAATTATTAGATGATGGAAGAATACACCCAAGCAAAATTGAAGAAGAATATGAAAAATCAAAAGATGAACTGAAAGAACTCATAATCGAACATGGAGAAAAAGCAGCCGATACGTTAGGCTTAGAATTTCATCCTAAAATTATAGAATTAATGGGAAAATTATATTATCGAAGTAGCTTTGGTCAAAATATCCTATACCACTCTTTAGAAGCAGCACATATAGCAGGTATTATGGCTGCCCAATTAGGTGTAAACGTTACACTTGCTAAACGAGGAGCCATGTTACATGACATAGGAAAAGCATTGGATTTTGAACGAGAAGGATCACACACAACACTAGGTAAAGAAGTCTGTGAACAGTACGGAGAATCATCTGAAATTTTAAATTGCATCATGGCTCATCATGAAGAAGAACCGCCTGAAACCATTGAAGCCATCTTAGTCATGGTAGCAGATGCCATGTCATCGGTTAGACCTGGTGCTAGACGAGAATCATTAGAAACCTATATCAAACGTCTTGAAAAACTAGAAAAAACAGCCATGTCTTTTGATGGTGTTACAAAAGCCTATGCTATTCAAGCAGGTAGAGAAATTCGCGTGATTGTTAATCCTGAAAATATAACAGATGAGAGCACCTTTAAACTGGCTCAAGATATAGCAAAAAAAGTAGAATCTCAAGTTGATTATCCCGGAGAAGTAAAAGTTGCTGTCGTAAGAGAAACACGATCTGAGTTTTATGCAAAATAATCAAGAGAGTACTTAAATAAGGCAATGATTAAAACAAAAAAATTAACGAAAAGCTATTCCAAAAGAAAAGTTGTAAATAATATCTCATTAGAAATGAAAAAAGGAGAAATTATAGGACTATTAGGCCCCAATGGTGCTGGAAAAACAACAACATTTTACATGATTACAGGACTAGTAAAACCTGATCATGGCCAAATCATATTTAATGAAACAGACATTACGAATATTCCAATGTTCAAACGATCTCGATTAGGATTAGGCTATTTACCACAAGAATCCTCTATTTTTAAAAAACTAACCGTAGAAGAAAATATCTATATTTTATGGGAACTCTTAGGAAACATTCCTAAACATGAGTACGAAAAAAAATTAAAAGAGTTACTCGGAGAAATGGGAATCTTAAATCTAAGACATTCAAAAGGAATTGAATTATCAGGAGGAGAAAAAAGACGCGTTGAAATTGTAAGAACCTTATCGACTAATCCAGAATTCATTTTACTAGATGAACCCTTTGCCGGAATTGATCCTATTGCTGTCAATGAAATTCAAAAAATCATTAAATCTTTACAAGAAAAAAACTTAGGAATCGTTATTACCGATCATAATGTTAGAGAAACATTAGAAATAACCGATAGAGCCTACATCATTCACAAAGGAGAATTAATATTATCAGGAAAACCAAAAGACATTGTAAACGATCCTATTGCTAAAAAATTCTATCTAGGAAACGACTTTAGTTTATGAAACTAATTGATAGATACATTATCAAAGAACTTCTTATTCCCTTATTAAGCGGTATTTTAGCCTTTACAGTCATCCTACTAGGAAGCACCGTTTTATTTAATTTGATAGGCGAAGCTGTAAAATATAATATCCCATTTAATACTGTTCTTTTTATTATTATCCTCAAACTACCATTTGTAATGGCAATAGCCATACCAATGTCAACCTTATTTGCAACAATAACCGTGTTTGGAAGATTAGCAAGTGACTTAGAAATTCTAGCCTTACGATCAAATGGAATTAGTATCATAAGACTGTTAATTCCTGTATTTTTTGTTGGATTATTTATTAGCGTAACAAATCTATGGTTTAGTGAAATATTAATTCCTAAATCAGCATCCACTGCGCAAAAAATATTGCAAAACTATAGAAATACTAATAAGCCAACGATCCAATCAAATATAAACATAACCGAATACAAAGATAATTTACCATACCGCATTATTAATATTGCTGAAAAAAAAGGATTAACATTTAAAAACATAACCATAGCTGAATATGAAAAAGGATATCTAGAACGGTTAATTCGATCTAAATCAGGTAAATGGGTAAAACATGGTGGCTGGGTATTTTTTGATGGAATTATGCATATATTTCAATCATCAAACCAAGATAAAATATCTGTTATTAACTTTAAAAAAGAATTTATCAATATTGATATTAATCCCAAACATTTAAATAAAAACAAAAAAAGCACTGAAGAAATGAACCAAAAAGAATTAAAACAAGAAATCCAGTTCTTAACTAAAACAGGACAAGACCCAATTAAACTAATTATGGAACTCCATATGAAAAATGCTATTGCATTTTCATCATTAATATATTGTTTTTTAGGAGCATCCATGGGACTCAAGCCACACCGAAAATCATCTGCAATGGGAATAGGGTTAAGCTTAATCATTATTTTTATATATATCATCTTAATGGCAATAGGAAATGGCTTAGGTCTCTCAAAAACCATTTCTCCTATTATTGCAGCCTGGTTTCCTAATATAATTATCGGAATAACAAGTATCTTTTTAGTAAAAAAGCTTGCCTCTACCTAAGGATATATCTAGACAATATTAGCAGGTCCTGTATAATGTGCCTTTATCATTTTCTATAAAAAAATAGAAATTAAGGAGAGATCATATGATTAGCGTTTTACCCTTATTTTGGTGGTTAGCTCCACTATCCGCGATAGTAGCATTACTCATCGCATTTACATTTTTCAGAAAACTGCTAGGTATGTCTGAAGGAAATGAAACTATGATAGAAATTGCAGGATATGTAAAAGAAGGCGCCATGGCATATCTAAAACAACAATACAAAGTGGTTGCAATCGTATTTGGAATTATGTTTATCTTATTAAGTTTAATGGCATTGACTGGCGTGCAAAGTATCTTTGTACCATTTGTATTTTTAAGTGGCGGTTTATGGTCTGCTGTTTCAGGTTATTTAGGAATGAAAACAGCGACCAATGCATCTGCAAGAACAGCAGCTGCTTGCCAAACATCACTAAATAAAGGATTAACCGTTTCATTTAGAGGTGGCGCCATTATGGGATTAGTTGTAGTTGGCTTTGGCTTACTAGATATTTCCATTTGGTTTTTAGTACTAAATTTAATCTATGACCAAAATTTATTTAATGTTGCAAGTCCAATCATTGCCAAATTAGGATATAGTGAATTAACCCCAACAATCGTAGAAACAATCGCATTTCAAAAAGCAAAATTAGTATATATCGCTAATACAATGTTAACCTATGCGATGGGAGCCTCAGTCATGGCGTTATTTGCTAGAGTTGGTGGAGGAATTTTTACAAAAGCAGCCGATGTAGGAGCTGATTTAGTGGGTAAAGTAGAAGCTGGAATTCCTGAAGATAGTCCAAAAAACCCTGCAACAATCGCTGATAATGTAGGGGATAATGTAGGTGATGTTGCTGGAATGGGCGCCGATTTATATGAATCATATTGTGGATCCATTTTAGCAGCAACCGCACTAGGTGCATCGATAGCATTACATTCAACTGATATGGGAATTATTAATATTATAATACCAATGGTAGTAGCAGGCATTGGTATTATATGTTCATTAATCGGAATTTTCTTTATTCGCACCAAAGAAGGCGCAACACAAAAAGAATTATTACATTCACTATTAATTGGAACGAGCTTATCAGCGGTATTAGTATTAGGTTCCATCGCTACACTAGCAATAACAGGCATTATTTCATGGGGATTATTTGGAAGTGTATCCGTAGGATTAATAGCCGGTTTTATAATCGGTCAAGCAACAGAATATTATACATCAGACACCTTTAGCCCAACACAAAAAATATCAGAATCTTGTAAAGAAGGAGCCGCAACTAATATCTTAAGTGGTATTTCAACAGGCATGATTTCTACAGGAATCCCTGTTATAACAATCGTAATTGGAATTATACTATCATTTGCATTTACTGGCGGATTTAGTGATATCACAAGAGGAATTTACGGTATAGCATTTGCTGCTATAGGCATGTTATCAACACTAGGGATTCAACTCGCGACTGATGCATTTGGACCAATCGCAGATAATGCAGGTGGAAATGCTGAAATGGCAGGACTTCCTGGCGAAGTAAGAGAACGAACCGATGCATTAGATTCATTAGGAAATACAACAGCAGCAACAGGAAAAGGATTTGCCATTGGGTCCGCAGCATTAACAGCATTAGCATTAATAGCTGCCTATTTAGATACCATAAAACAATGGTTAAGTAATATTGCAGGGGATGGTATCCACTATATCGGTAAGCTTGGATTTACAAATGGTCCGATAACAGCCAATAACTTAGTAAATATCGATTCATTAACCATTGACCAACTGGTATACCTATTTCAAATCAATATTATTAATCCAAAATTCTTATGCGGTATATTTATCGGATCAATGGCATCATTTGTGTTTTGTGCACTAACAATCTCAGCTGTCAGTAAAGCTGCGGCGGCGATGGTAAATGAAGTAAGACGTCAATTTAGAGAAATTAAAGGGATATTAGAAGGATCTGCAAAACCAGATTATGCACAATGTGTCAGTATTTCAACAACAGGTTCATTAAAAGCGATGATATTACCCTCAACACTCGCAATTTCAATTCCAATTATAGTAGGATTATTATTTCATATCCCAGGCGTCCTAGGATTATTAACAGGAACACTAACAACAGGATTTTCATTAGCTATTATGCTAAACAATGCGGGTGGAGCATGGGATAATGCTAAAAAATATATCGAAGCAGGCAATGGTGGCGGAAAAGGATCCGATTCACATAAAGCCGCTGTTATTGGCGATACCGTTGGGGATCCCTTTAAGGATACATCAGGCCCATCATTAAATATTTTAATTAAATTAATGACTATCGTATCCATTGTATTTGCAGGCGTTATTTTAAAATACGGACTATACTTCTAAATTAAACACACCTATTAATAATAAAAAAGGCCTTTAGAAATAAAGGCCTTTTTATGTTTTATCAAACAAAAATATGATAACATTGTGTAACATAATATTTAGAGGAAAAACATGGCTATAAGAAACCCAGCAAAAACACAAAAAGAAAAACAACATCCAAAACATGTATCAATAAATTACGAACCACTACCTGCATCAAAAAAAATATATATACAAGGTAAGCAATTCAAAGATATTCAAGTCCCTTTTCGGCAAATCAGCTTATCTGATACCAATACCGATACCAAACAAGAAAAAAATAACCCCATTAATGTTTATGATTGCTCAGGAATTTACACCGATCCTCACTATGAAAAAAATATTGAGATTGGTTTACCCGAAATAAGAAAACAATGGATTCAAGATCGAAATGACACAGAAAGACTAACAACAGCAAGTTCTATTTATTACCACACCAGAAATCTTAAGCAAAATAAGCATACCATTCAATTTCCAAATAGACGTAACCCCCTAAAAGCAAAAGAAAATCACAACGTATCTCAAATGCATTATGCAAAACAAGGTATGATTACAGCTGAAATGGAATATGTAGCTATCAGAGAAAATTGTGATCCTGATTTTGTAAGACAAGAAATTGCCAGTGGTAGAGCCATTATTCCAGCTAATATTAATCATACTGAAGTAGAACCAATGATTATTGGGCGAAATTTTAAAGTAAAAATTAACGCCAACATTGGCAATTCTGCTATTACATCTAGTATTATTGAAGAAGTAGAAAAAATGGCATGGTCCATTCGTTGGGGTGGCGATACCGTCATGGACTTATCAACGGGACAAAACATCCATGAAACCAGAGAATGGATTTTACGAAACTCTCCTGTCCCCATAGGAACCGTTCCCATCTATCAAGCATTAGAAAAAGTAAATGGAATAGCAGAAGAACTTACCTGGGAACTCTATCGAGACACCTTAATAGAACAAGCAGAGCAAGGCGTTGATTATTTTACAATTCATGCGGGCGTTCGCTTAGCCTATATTCAATTAACCCAAAAACGCTTAACAGGCATTGTCTCACGAGGTGGCGCTATTATGGCAAAATGGTGTATGACACATCACAAAGAAAATTTTCTTTATACCCATTTTGAAGACATTTGTGACATTATGAAAGCCTATGATATTAGTTTTAGTTTAGGAGATGGATTACGTCCAGGATCTATTCAAGATGCCAATGATGAAGCCCAGTTTTCGGAACTAGAGACATTAGGTGAACTAACTAAAATTGCCTGGGAACATGATATTCAAACCATGATTGAAGGACCCGGACATGTTCCTATGCATCTTATTAAAGAAAACATGGATAAACAATTAGCTATATGCAATGAAGCTCCCTTTTATACACTAGGACCCCTTACCACCGATATTGCACCCGGTTACGATCATATTACCAGTGCAATCGGAGCAGCTCAAATTGGATGGTATGGCACAGCAATGTTATGTTATGTAACACCCAAAGAACACTTGGGACTTCCTAATAAACATGATGTAAAAGAAGGTATTATTGCTTATAAAATTGCAGCTCATGCGGCTGATCTTGCAAAAGGACACCCTATAGCACAAGAACGTGATAATGCCTTATCAAAAGCGCGCTTTGAGTTTCGCTGGGAAGATCAATTTAATTTAAGTTTAGATCCAGAAACAGCTAAAGCATATCATGATGAAACCTTACCTGCAGAAGGAGCCAAAGTAGCACATTTTTGTTCGATGTGTGGCCCCAAATTTTGTTCTATGAAAATCTCTCAAGAAGTTCATGAGTTCACAAAAAATAACCCATAAATTACATCAGAAAAAAACATTATGATATCACTAGATTTTAAGATATTATAATAAAATATATGATAGATTTCCAAATAACAATAGAACATACATCAGAACCTCTAGCCATAGAAAAAGAGCTGATAGAACCTTTATTAAATACGGATAATGTAACTGGTTACAATGAAAAAAAAGAGCCCCTTTATTTTTCAAGTAACACTATCATAATTAATAATAATTAACAAAACGACATCCGTAATTTGACCTATTAACTAAAGTTATAATTTTTTAAAACATGGGACCTATCCCAAAACCAAGTTTAATTTTTTAGTTCAAATAAAACTTCATTACGACGAAAAAAAGGAGGGATATAAGGCGGATTATAAAATGCATAAGTAGGTTTATCTACAAAATCATACTCATGTTTAATCAAATAATCACGAAGCTTTACTTCATGTTTAGCTAAATTATGACGACTACTAAATCCAGAAAATCGAATAGCCGCATAATGAGTATCCGTTAATTCTTTAATACGTATTCGAGAATCTACTGGGTTCGGAACCTCATCTAAATTCATATGATTTGGCATAAAAAAACTAACATGCCAACCTTGATCATCATCACGAATTTGAGAAACAGGGGCCGTCATCGCAATGGATGTTTGAGTCGTATTTTGACCTTGAATAAAACGAACTAAAATCCGAAACGCATCACTAGCAGCCTCACCACGATCCCCCATCATAGTTACTTCAGCACTAACAACACGTTGATACTCACGAATTTCAATTTTACCCTCTTGTTTAATAACCGTATAAGG
>PBBX01000003.1 GCA_002716725.1 bacterium
CTGCTCCTGTTGTTGATAATGTCTTTGTTATTGCCGCTGTTAACGTTGTCTTACCGTGGTCTACATGCCCTACAGTTCCTATATTAACGTGTGGTTTATTTCGCTCGAATTTTTCTTTTGCCATGTTCTACTCTCCCTTGCTTTTTTGCGTAACTAAATTCTCATACACTTGTTTGGGGCACTCACTATACATAAAAAATTCCATAGTGTAAACACCTCTTCCTTGTGTAACGGATCTTAACGCAGTCGCATAGCCAAACATCTCGGATAATGGTACATGTGCTTTAATATGTTGATTATTGTTTTTATCAGGGTCTATTGATTGAATTTTTCCTCGTCTACTATTTAAATCGGATATGGTATCTCCCATATAGGATTCGGGAACTTCTACCTCGACATACATTAATGGTTCTAAAATAACTGGCTGTGATTCATTAAAAGCCTCTTTAACTGCATATGATCCAGCAACCTGAAAGGCCACATCAGATGAATCAACAGGATGAAATGATCCATCTAGAACTGTAACTTTGATATCTATTACAGGATACCCCGCAATTATACCGCCTGAAAAGGTATTTAATATTCCCTTCTCAATTGATGGGATAAACTCTTTTGGAATTCTTCCTCCAACAACTTTACTTTCATACTCAAAACCAGTGCCACGTTCTTTTGGCTCTATCTCTAATATACAATGGCCAAACTGGCCACGGCCTCCCGTTTGACGAACAAACTTTCCTTCTGCTTTAGCCTTTCCTTTTATTGACTCTTTATATGCAACTTGAGGTTTTCCAATATCTGCCTCAACACTAAACTCCCTCATTAATCGATCTACAATGATTTCTAAATGCAATTCCCCCATACCAGATATAATGGTCTGGCTAGTTTCAACATCTGTCTTATAATGAAAGGTTGGATCTTCTTCTGATAATTTTTCTAATGCGGCAGAGAGTTTATCTTGATCATTTTTTGTCTTAGGTTCAATTGCTACGAAAATAACGGGTTCTGGAAATTCAATCTTTTCTAAAACGATAGAATCCCCTTCTTTACATAAGGTATCTCCAGTTTTTGTACTTTTTAATCCGATTACACCGATTATATCTCCAGCTCCAGCCTTTGTTAACTCCGTTCTAGAGTTAGCATTCATTTGCAAAATTCTTCCTACTCTTTCTTTTTTCTTTGTTACTGAATTATATACATAACTCCCAGCTTCAATAACGCCAGAATATACTCTTAGGTAGGTTAAACGACCCACAAATGGATCTGTTTGTATTTTAAATGCTAATGCTGAAAAATTATCAGATAAATTAGGTTTTCTGGATTCAACCTCTCCTGTCTTTTCATTTGTACCTTCAATGCTAGGGACATCTTTGGGCGAAGGCAAAAACATATCTACGTAATCAAGTAATATTTGAACGCCTTTATTCTTAAACGCGGTTCCATTACAAATTGGTAAAATCTCATTTTTAATAGTTAACTCTCTAATTCCAGTAATAATCTCATCGTTTGATAAATCACCTTCATCAAGAAATTTTTCAATCAACTCATCAGAAGCCTCTGCAGCAGTTTCTGCTAACTGTTCTCTATATTTAGAATAGATTTCTTTATTTTCTTCTGAAATATCAACAACATCAAATTTAGCACCAAGATCATCACTATATCTAATTTCTTTTCCTTGTAAGATATCAATAATGCCTTTATAGGAATCTTCAGCACCAATTGGCAAATTTAAAACAACAGGTTTAGCATTTAAGTTTTCTTTTATCATCGAAACGACTCTTTCAAAATCAGCTCCAACTCTGTCCATTTTATTTACAAATGCTATTCTAGGAACATTGTAACGCTCTGCTTGTCTCCAAACCGTTTCACTTTGAGGTTGAACACCTGCAACAGCACAAAAAACAGCGACCATACCATCTAACACTCTTAATGATCTTTCTACTTCAACTGTAAAATCTACGTGTCCCGGAGTATCAATTATATTAATTAATATATCTTTCCAGTAACATGTTGTCGCTGCCGATGTAATCGTTATACCACGCTCTTGTTCTTGTTCCATCCAATCCATTGTTGCATTACCATCATGAACTTCTCCTATCTTATGCGACTTACCTGTATAGTATAATATTCTTTCAGTTAACGTTGTCTTTCCTGAATCAATATGAGCCGCTATACCAATATTTCTAAATTGATTTAATTCAAATTTTTTCTCTGTCATCGTTACCACCTAAAATGTGAAAATGCTTTGTTAGCTTCAGCCATCTTATGTGTATCATCACGTTTTTTTGCAATGGCTCCTGTATTATTATAGGCATCAATTAACTCCGAAGATAGTCTTTCTGAGAAAGATATTCCCGTTTTCTTTCTAGCGTTATCAATAATCCACTTCATGGCTAAAGTGTATCCTCTTTTCTTTGCTACTTCTACTGGAACCTGGTAGGTAGATCCGCCTACACGCCGTGATTTAACCTCCATCTTAGGTGTAATAGTATCAACTGCCTGAATAAACGATTCTAAAGGCTTATCAGATACTTTTTTTGATAACAAGTCGAAGCTTTCATATACCATTTTTTCTGCTATTGTTTTTTTTCCATCAAGCATTACATGATTTATAAATTTAGTAACTAATTTATTTTTATATAATCTATCTGGACTTATTATTCTTTTTTTATATTTTGGTTTTCTAGACATTATTTTTTCCTAATACTTATTTTGATTTTTTGGCACCATATTTGGATCTTGATTTTTTTCGATCAACTCCTTGTAAATCACCTCTACCACGAACAATATGATATCTTACCCCTGGCAAATCTTTTACTCTACCACCTCTAATAAATACAGTTGAGTGTTCTATAATGTTATGCTTTTCGCCGGGTATGTAACCCGTTACAGACTCCCCTGTTGATAATTTAATTCTTGCAACTTTTCTTAATGCAGAATTTGGTTTTTTTGGTGTTGTCGTATAAACCCTTGTACAAATACCTCTTTTTTGAGGGCATTCATTTAATGCTGGAGACTTTCCTTTTTTATTGATCTTTTTTCTATTTTTTCTAACTAATTGATTACTTGTAGGCATTGGTCTCTCTTAATCTCCTTATAAATAATGGTGTTGTATATTAACCAACTTAAAACTTAATGTCAATTCATATACCAATTGATTTAATCTCATTTATTACTATCTTTTTTATTGGATGATATAGCTGATACGACTTCTATTTTTTTATTATCTTCCTCTTCATTTTCTTCTTCTTCATCTTCAATTTCATCAAATTCGAGTTTAAAAGAATCCACATTAAAAGAACCCGTTCCTGCTGGGATTAATTTTCCAATGATAACATTTTCTTTCAATCCACTCATGGGGTCTTTCTGGCCTTCAATTGCCGCTTTTGTTAACACACCTGCAGTTTGCTGAAACGAGGAAGCTGATACAAAACTATCGGTATTTAAAGAGGCTCTTGTAATGCCTAATAAAACCGGTTCTCCGTCAGCAGGTTTTTTCTTTTCAGCTACTATTTGTTTGTTTATCTTATTTAATGTTCTACTATCTATCATTTCATTTAACAATAATGTTGTATCTCCCATATTAGAAATCGTAACATTCATTGTCATTTGTCGTATGATTACTTCAATATGTTTTCTATTTATTTGAACCCCTTGAGAGCAGTAAACTTCTTGTACCTGATCTGCTAAAAATTTCCTTGTGGCATCAATGCCTATTGTTTTAGCAATATCATGAGGATTAATTGGACCATGGTTTAATTTATCGCCTTTTTTTACTTTTTGGCCAGAATATAACACTATTGATGATGATTTTGGCAACTTATATTCCTTAGAAACATCATCATCTGTGGAAATTATAATTGACCAATAGGTATCATTATCTATGATATCAGCAACCCCGTCATATTCTGACAATATTGCGCAATCTTTGGGTTTTCTTGCTTCAAATAACTCCTCAACTTTTGGTAATCCTTGTACTATATCCTGAGTTTTATCTGAGCTTGATATTAATCTTGAATATATAATACAATCGTCTTCTTTAATCTTACTCCCATTTTTTACATATAACATTGACCCTTTAACAAAAGGATATGCATTACATGTTGCTACCGTTAATTTATATTCATTTGATTTTTTAGTTGAATTTTTATCATGCTCTATTTTTAAAATAATACAAGATGATTTAATAGCATCACCTGGTATTAAATCAGGACTAGCTAACATATATGGCTTATATTTATCTGCATTCGTTTTAGATAAAAAGATATCAATCGTGTTTTCCATATCATAAATATAAAGCTGTCCAACATCATTTGCTGTTAATGTGCTGGTCTTTCCTTCTTTTATTTCTGATATTTTAGAGTGATCGTAATAAACTTTTCCGTTTTCAAAAGCTAAAACGTAGGAATCATTGGGATCATATTCGACAAGTGGCTCCCCGGATAATACATTTTCTTTTTTATTAACTAATAATCTTGATTTTTCTGGCACTTTAATAACATGCTCTTCAGATTTGCCACTTACCTTTAATTCACATTGATTTTTTACAATCCAATAACTTTTATCTGCCTCAATAATTTTTAATGGCATCATATCTTTTGGAAAATTTAATTTCCCATCAATGGGTGATGTAAGCGTAACGGTAGATGCTTTTCTCAAATCAACACCCCCTGTATGAAACGTTCTCATGGTTAACTGAGTTCCTGGTTCTCCTATTGACTGTGCCGCAATAATCCCCGCAGCCTCTCCAATATTAACAATTTTTGCTGTAGAGAGATCTATCCCATAGCACTTTTGGCATATTCCTGTTTCAGATTGACAATTATATATACTTCTTGCATAAACTGTTTCTACATTATGTTCATCTAATAAAATGGCTTCTNCATTGCTTATCAATTTATTCTTTTTAATTAAAACATNTCCTGTCTTTGGAGAAANAACTTTTTCTAATGTNAANCGGCCATTNACNATATCNGAAAGTGGTATAACTGTTTTAGTACNAGATGTTAAGGCNGNATANTANACNCCTTTAGAANTNCCACAATCTTCCTCATATATCATTATATTTTGAGCAACATCAACGAGTCGTCTTGTTAAATAACCTGAGTCAGCTGTACGTAAGGCTGTATCTACTAATCCTTTTCTTGCGCCATATGCAGAAATAAAATATTCTGTCAGTGTAAGTCCCTCTTTAAAATTAGATCTAATCGGAATTTCAATTGTTCTTCCTTGAGAATCAGACATTAATCCACGCATTCCAGCAAGTTGGCGTACTTGATCCATATTTCCACGAGCACCCGAGTTTGCCATAATATAAACGTTATTTAGTTCCCCCATTGCTGATGATAGTTCTAATGATACATTGTGAGTTGTTGTTCGCCATACCTCACTAGATCGCTCCTTTTTGTCTATAGCTGAAATAATTCCCTTTTTCTCTAAATTATTTAACTTTTCTATTTCTTTAAGAGCCTCTTTTATTAAATTAGGTTTTGTTTCTGGAATTGTTAAATCTTCAATTGAAATTGATAAACCTGATAACGTTGAATATTTAAATCCAATGCGCTTTAAATTATTTAAAATAAATGACGTAATTGTATTGCCATATTTTATATAACAATCATAGGCAAGTTCAGAGATTTGTTTTTTACCCACTACATTATTAATAAACGTATAATCCTGTATTCGTAATTTACGTAACTCTTCATTTATGGCTTCATTAAAAATGATTCTTCCTAATGTTGTCTTTATCAATTTCTTTTGAATTTTCACATAAATCTTTGTTTGGTACTCAATTAAATGTGATTCATGCGCTCGAATAACTTCGTTTACATCAGCAAATACTTTATTACTATCTTCTAACGAATTATTATCAACTGTTAGATAATATAAACCCAGCACCATATCCTGTGTTGGTGTTGCAATTGCTTTTCCTGATGATGGTGATAAAAGATTATTTGTAGATTCAATTAATAAGCGACACTCTGCTTGAGCTTCTATACTTAGAGGTAGATGTACAGCCATTTGATCCCCATCAAAATCAGCATTAAATGCAGAACATACTAATGGCGGAATTTGAATAGCTGATCCTTCTACTAAAATCGGTTCAAATGCTTGGATCCCTAATCTATGTAGTGTTGGCGCTCTATTTAATAAGACTAATTTACCTTTGATTACTTTTTCTAATATTGACCATACAACGACTTGCCGTTTTTCAATTTTTCTTTTTGCACTTTTCACATTTGATGCAAGCCCTTCTTCTACTAATTTTCTAATAACAAAAGGCTTAAATAACTCTAACGCCATTTCTTTTGGTAATCCACATTGATTAAATTTTAAATATGGACCTACGACAATGACTGATCTTGCAGAATAATCCACTCTTTTTCCTAAAAGATTTTGTCTAAATCGGCCTTGCTTTCCTTCAATAATATTTCCTAATGATTTTAATGGCCTTCCATTTGCACCTGAAACAGCACGACCTCGCTTACCATTAGATATTAATACATCTACGGCTTCTTGCAGCATTCTTTTTTCATTTCGAATAATCATTTCAGGAGCGCCAATATCCATAAGACGTTTTAAACGATTATTTCTATTAACAACTCTACGATATAAATCGTTTAAATCAGAGGTAGCAAAACGCCCTCCTTCTAATTGAACCATGGGTCTTAAATCTGGAGGCATGACGGGTATTGCATCTAACACCATCCATTCTGGGCTATTGCCTGATTTTTCAAGTGATTCAATAACTCTTAGACGTTTTATGATCTTTAATTTTTTTTGCCCCTTGGATATACCTAAATCGGCTCTTAATTCTTTGATTAACTTTTTCATATTTAAATTTTCAAGTAATTTCTTTATCGCATAGGCCCCCATTTCAGCTTTGAATTTATCGCCGTGAATTTCCTTTAATTCAGAATATTCAGCTGTTGATAATAATTGTGTTTTTTCAAGAACCCCTTCTAATGATTCGGATAGTTCCGTTATGATATAAGAATCATAATATATTACTTCTTCAAGTTGTCGTGATGTTATATCTAAGATGATACCCAGATATCCAGGAATCCCCTTTAAAAACCATATATGTGTAACAGGAGCTGCTAATTCTAAATGCCCCATTCGTTCACGTCTAACTCGTGAATGAGTAACTTCAACACCACACCGCTCACACACAATGCCTCTATATCGAATTCTTCTATACTTACCGCAAGAACATTCCCAATCTTTTACAGGTCCAAATATTTTTTCACAAAACAAGCCCTTTCTCTCAGGTTTAAATGTTCGATAATTTATCGTTTCAGGTTTTTCTACTTCCCCATAAGACCAATATCGAATTCTATCTGGAGAGGCTAAACCAATTTCTAAAAAATCAAAATCTCTGGAATCATTAACAAACATTTTTTATCTCCTTTATCATTATCTAGTATCAATTTCTATGCCATCCGGTGACATAATACGAATATCTAATGCGATTGATCTTAGTTCTCGTAATAATACTCGAAATGATTCAGGGGTTCCTGGTCTACCTAAAGATCTTCCTTTAATAATGGATTCATAAGCCTTTGCTCTTCCTGTTAAATCATCTGATTTTAGTGTAAGCATTTCCTGCAAGGTATTAGCAGCCCCATAGGCCTCTAAGGCCCATACTTCCATTTCTCCAAATCGTTGCCCCCCATACTGCGCTTTTCCACCTAAGGGTTGTTGCGTCACAAGTGAATAAGGCCCTGTTGATCTAGCATGGATTTTATCATCTACCAAATGAATTAGTTTTAACATGTACATATACCCAACTGTAACAGGGCGATCCATTGATAATCCTGTTCTTCCATCTCTAAGCATTACTTTACCAGTGCCATCTAACCACTTTAACTTACTTTTTGATGATGCTTCTGTTAATTTCTCTTTTACTCTGTTAACTGACGATTGATCTTCATAAACTTCATCAAATAATTGTACTTCATAGTTTTCATTTAAATGATGGGAAGCCATTCCTAATAACGTTTCAAATAACTGACCTACATTCATACGAGAGGGAACCCCTAGCGGATTTAAAATGATATCAATAGGAGTACCATCAGGTAAAAATGGCATATCTTCTATGGGTAATATAGTAGAAATAACACCTTTATTTCCGTGCCTTCCAGCCATTTTATCGCCAATTGACACTTTTCTTAATTGAGCAATATAAACTCTAACAATATAATTTACGCCGGCAGGTAGCATGTCATCTGTATCTCTAGAAAACACACGAACACCTATTACTTTCCCTGTTTCCCCTGAAGATACTCTTAATGATGTATCTTTCATATCTCTAGCTTTATCCCCAAAGATCGCTCTTAATAACTTTTCTTCTGCAGGAGGCTCAGATTCTCCTTTAGGTGTTACTTTTCCAACTAATATATCGCCTGCCTTTACTTCTGCACCTATACTTACAATTCCATTTTCATCTAGACGGCCTAGAGAATCTTCACTTACATTTGGTATCTCACGTGTGATCTCTTCAGGACCTAACTTTGTAGATCGGACCTCAACTTCATATTTTTGAATGTGAACCGATGTAAACACACTTTCTTTTACTAATCGTTCAGAAATTACAATTGCATCTTCAAAATTATATCCTTCCCAAGGTAAAAGAGCGATTAACGTATTTCTTCCTAATGCCAGTTCTCCATCTTTTGTAGCTGATCCGTCTGCAATAACCTGATTCTTTTTTATTTTTTGACCAATTTGAACAATTGGTTTTTGATTTTTACAGGTATTTTGATTTGATCTAAAAAACTTTTGTAAGGCATAAACATTTTCTTCTTTACCTTCTTTGATGATAATTTCATCACCACTTACGTGTACCACTTCGCCTTTATCTTTAGCTAGTAAAACTGAGCTAGAATCTCTAGCAATAACTTTTTCAAGACCCGTACCAACATACGCTCTTTCTGGCATAATTAATGGGACAGCTTGCCTTTGCATATTAGCCCCCATCAACGCTCTATTAGCATCATCATGTTCTAAAAATGGAATTAATCCACAGGATACCCCTACAAGCTGTTTAGGAGATACCCCTATATATTCTATTTGTTTTTTTGGCACTAAAATAAATTGCCGGTTGTGCCTGGCAATTACTAAATCATTTTTAAATGAATCCCCCTTTAACATGGCATCCCATGGCGCAATATATGACTTATCTTCTTCATCTGCTGATATAGAAATAATATCATCGGTAACCTTTCCATTTTTCACAATCTTATATGGCGTTTCAATAAATCCATACTCATTCACTTTAGCAAAGGTTGCCAAAGGACCAATTAATCCAGCATTCGGACCCTCTGGTGTTTCAATAGGACACACTCTTCCATAATGTGATGGATGAATATCACGAACATCAAAACCTGCTCTTTCTTTTGTCAGACCTCCCGGCCCTAAGGCACTTAATCGTCTTTTGTGCGCCATTTCTGCTAATGGATTTGTTTGATCCATAAATTGAGATAATTGTGAACTACCGAAAAACTCTCTCATAACGGCTACAAGTGGTCTAATATTAATTAAATTCTGAGGTACAATCTTCTCGGTTCCTTTTAAAGCCATCTGCTCTCTAACTAACCTTTCCAATCTTGCCAGACCTATTCGCATTTGCTTTTGCAATTGTTCACCTACAGCACGAATTCGTCTATTTCCTAAATGATCTATATCATCTACAGTACCTTCTCCATGTAATAATTTTAAAAGTTGGTTTAATAAATTAATGACATCTTCTTTTACTAAACAAGTAATATTCTTATCAATATCTGACTCTAATCGTCTATTAAGCCGATACCTTCCAACTAATGATAAGTCATATTTTGTATCAACAAAAAATAAATTATTTAAAGCGGTTTTAGCTCCCTCAACGGTAACAGGATCACCAGGTCTTAACTTCTTATTTAACTCTACTAATGACACATCTTTTGATTCCATAGGATATTTTTCTAATGTATGTTTAAAAAATTCCTTATGTTCTATTTTTGAAAACATTTCTTCTTCTGTAAATCCTAATGCCCCTAATAAAACTGTAATAGGCACCTTTTTTAATTTATTTACATTTGCAAAAATAGTATCATCCCTTTCAGATTCAAGTTCCAACCAAGATCCCCTATTAGGGATAATTGTTGCAACAAATAATTCTTTTGACGTGATAGCCGATGTTGGCTTTGTTCTAAAATAAACACCTGGTGATCTTACAAATTGACTTACAATAACTCTTTCAGCTCCATTTATTAAGAAAGTTCCATATCGTGACATCATTGGAATATCACTTAACAAAGCTTCTTGTTCTATAACCTCACCTGTTTCTTTATTATTTAATCTAATGGGTACTTTAAGTGCAGAGCAGTAGGTAACTTCTCTTACTTGGGATTCTTCAAAAGAATACTCTGGTTCTTCAAACGTAAAATTATCTAAAAATTCAAGCTCTAATTTTCCTCCACAACCAATTATGGGAGATATATTATCTAGCTCTTCTTTAATCCCGTCACTTATAAAACGCTTAAACGATGCAATCTGCACATCGATTAGGTTTGGTGGTGTAAGATTATCCCTGTTTGTTTCTTGATTAAGCCTAACACGCTCTCTTTGTTTCGTAGTCAAAATATGATCTCCTCATAATCAAACTACCTGAAGGGTTCGTCACTCCTTCAGGCAGTAATATAATCACTCAATTACTTAATTTCTACTTTTGCTCCTTGCTCCTCAATTTGCTTCTTTATTGCCTCTGCATCTTCTTTTGTCACGCCTTCTTTTATACTCTTTGGAACATTATCAACAATCTCTTTTGCCTCTTTTAATCCCAACCCTGTAACTTCTCTCACTGCTTTTAATACCTGTATTTTCTTGTCGCCAACGTCTGAAAGAACAACACTTACGGTTGAACTTCCTGAAGAGTCATCATCAGAACCTCCTTCAGAAGGCGCTGCTGCAACAGCAACAGGAGCTGCAGCTACCACACCAAACTCATCTTCTAAGGCTTTAACTAAATTAGATAACTCTAATACAGTCATATTTTTAACCTGATCTATTAATTTTTGTGAATCTTTTGACAAATTTTCTACTGATTTCTCTTTTTCTTCAACTTTAGTTTCTTCTGCCATTATTTCACCTCCTATTTATTATTCTTTATATTATTCAATACATTAATAAAACTATTGACAGGGCTTGATAACGTTGCAACTAAACCAGTTAGAGGCCCTTTAATAAGTCCAATTGTTTTTGCTATAAGCTCTTCTTTTGAAGGAAGCTTTGCTAGCGTGCCAATTTGTTTACTATCAATGTATTTTCCATCTAATACCCCCCCCTTTATTTCGAAGCTTTCGTAATCTTTTTGATAGGATACCAGAAGCTTCGTTAACCCTACAATATTGTCGTCTGATTTAAAGATAATATTTTGACCTGTTAATAATTCTTCTGGGCATTCAAACTTATTTGCATCAAATGCTCTCTTCGTCATTCGATTACGTAACACTTTAACAAAAAATCCCTCTTTAAAGATTCGTTGTCTCAAGTCCGTAATATCAGAAACACTTAAGCCACTATAATTTGATATTATTATAGCTTCTGAATCTTTAAATTCTGTTTCAATATTTTTAACAATCTCTTTCTTCTTTTCTATAGCACTCATGTTAACTCTCATTCCATTTAATTTTTAAGGGTTCAATAAATATACTAGGACTTTGTGTTGAACACAATGCTATTGATTTAAAATAGGTTCCCTTGGATTTATTTGGTTTAATTTTATTTATAAAATCATAAATATAATAAAAATTTTCCAATAAATCCTCTTCTGAAAAAGATGTATTTCCAATCATTAGATGTATGATGCCATTTTTATCATTGCGATATTCAAATTTTCCTGATTTAAATTCTTTTACAGCTTTTGCAATATCCTGGGTTACTGTTCCTAGCTTTGGATTTGGCATTAATCCTTTTGAACCAAGTACTTTTCCTAATCGACCTATTTTTTTCATTAAAGGGGGAGTCGCTATAATGATATCAAAATCAAACCAACCTGATTGAATTTTCTCTATGTAATCATCACTACCGACATAATCGGCACCATTATCATTTGCAATAGTCGCCTGCTCGCCCTCTGCTATAACCAAGATTTTCTTTTCTTTTCCAATGCCCTTAGGTAAACTAACCGTTCCTCGAAGTTGCTGATCTGCATGCTTTGGATCAATCCCTAAATTGAAATGAACTTCGATCGTTTCATTAAATTTAGCAAATGAAACTTGCTTCAATAAAGACAGCGCTTCATTTGGAGAATAAAACTTGCTTTTTTCAATTAATTTATGTTTTTCTTTATATACTTTTGACTGTTTCATTTTTGTACCGTTACTCCCATACTTCTAGCACTTCCTTCAATAATTCTACATGCCATTTCTATTGTATTAGCATTTAAATCTTCCAATTTTTCTTTTGCAATTGCTTCTACTTGTTCTTTTCTTAATTTCCCAACAAAATGAGTATTCGGCGTTGGAGAGCCTGATTTTAACTTTAATTCTTTTTTAATCAATTCACTTACAGGAGGTGTCTTTAATACAAAAATAAATGTACGATCGACATAAACATAAATTTCGACAGGAATCAGAAAACCAGCCTTATCTTTTGTTTGATCATTGTAAGCCTTACAAAAATCCATAATATTAACCCCATGTTGACCTAACGCAGGCCCAACCGGAGGTGCTGGAGTTGCTTTTCCCGCAGGAATTTGCAATTTAATAACCCCCATGACTTCTTTTTTATGCTTTAACTTTCCCATTTATATCACCTAAACTGTTTTTTCTACTTGCTCAAAATCCAATTCTACTGGCGTTTCTCTACCAAATATGGATATTTTAGCTTTAATATTACCTTTTAATGAATTGATCTCAGAAATAGAACCGGTATAGCCTCTAAATGGTCCATCAACCACCTTGATTACTTCTCCAACCTCAAAATCTACATCAATCTCTTTACTTGTATCTCCCACTTTTCTTAATACCTTTAAGATCTCATCTTCTACAACCGGAGATGGTTTATTACCAATCCCAACAAACTTAGCAATACCTGGAATTTGACGTAACTCATATGCCAATTCATCCTCAATATTCATTTGAATAAAAACATAACCCGGAAAAATTTTTGTAACTTTTTCAAGACGCTTATTATTTTTTAATTCAACCGTCTGCTGAGTTGGAACTAATACCCTAAAAAGCTTTCCATCATATTTTCCAGCATCAATGACTTGTTGCACTCTTGTCTCAACACGTTTTTCATAGTTTGATAGTGTTTGAACTATATACCAATTAAGATTGTTGGCGATACTTTCATTACCTGGTTTTTTTTCAACGTCTGGTAACACATCATCATTTGTTTCACTATTTTCTTCGGATTCATCCGTATCGTTTACTATATCTCCCATTACATCTTCATTTATCGTTTCTACAGATTCCTTACTATCCATATTATTCTTATTTTCTTCCTTTTCACTTTTCTCTATTTTTTGATTGTCTATATGTTTATTATCTTTTTCTTGCTGATTATCTCCTAAATTACTTCCCTCTTGAACGTGTGCATTTTTGTTACCATCATGCTGCGATTGTTCATTTGAGTTTGTAATATCAGTACTTGTATTTGACACTTAATTTATTCCTTTATTTATTCTAAGCTTCGCCACGCAAGACATAGAACAGCTTTGATAAAACTAAATCTAAACCACTTACATATGATGTTAAAACAACAACTAATGCAAGAATTAAGATTGTAGATTTTATCAGTGTATTGCGATTTGGCCAAGTGACCTTTTTTAATTCAATAGATGGGTTTGTTGAAAAACTAGGTTTTCTTGTTGACTTTTTAACTTGTGGTATTTCTTTTTTTGCTATAGCCATTATGTTTTCCAATGCTTTAATAAATTTTGGCAGGCCCGGTCGGATTCGAACCGACAACCCTCGGTTTTGGAGACCGATGCTCTACCAATTAGAGCTACGAGCCTATGTTAAGCTCAGTTTAAAGAATTGAATTTATCATAGTCATTATTTAAAAGTCAAACTTTAATTTTATTGACATTTCTAAATTAATTATGTATTTTCATTTGAATCATTAAAAATTTAACATATTTAACACTTAAAATATTGCTAAGATTATTAGAATAATGATAGTTGGAGGTTTTAAAGTTGTCTGAAAAAAGTGAAGAGTTTGTAATTATCGAAACCGGTGGTAAGCAATATATTTTGGAAAAAGATACGGTTGTTAGTATAGAAAAGTTAACTGATCAAAAAAGCAAAACGATAACATTTGATAATGTATTGCTTCATTCCAAAAATGGAACGTTATCTGTTGGAACGCCCTATTTAAATATTGCTGTTAAAGCTGAGATTCTTTCCAATGAAACCGATAAAAAAATTCGTGTTTTTAAATTCAAACCAAAAACAGGATACAAAAAGAAACAAGGTCACAGACAAACTTATACAACTATTAAAGTTATATCTATTGGGGCATCTAAATCATCTGATTCTAAACAAACAGCTGAAACAAAACCTAGTAAGGTTAGTGCAAAAACACAGCATTCCGATTCAGCTAAAAAATCAAAACCAAGCGTTTCGACAAAAACAGCTGCTAGCAAAGGTAAAACTAGCTCTAAAAAAACATAATTATTTTAAATTTAGGAGTTTAAAATGGCACATAAGAAAGGAAAAGGAAGTTCAAAAAATGGAAGAGATAGTGAATCCAAACGATTGGGTGTTAAAAAATTTGGTGGTGAAGTTGTAAAGGCTGGCAATATTATTATTCGTCAACGTGGGCTTAAGTTTAAGGCTGGTATCAATGTAGGTATTGGGACTGATTATACTTTATTTTCGAAAGCTGACGGTACGGTTGAATATAAAACGATTCAAGATAACAAAAAACTGGTACACGTTATTACTCAATGAAGCAATTTTTAGATAAAGCCACCTTAACGCTTAAAGCAGGTGATGGTGGCCCGGGAGCTACCAGCTTTCGTCGAGAAAAGTTTGTGCCTATGGGAGGTCCTGATGGGGGTAAAGGGGGTGATGGTGGGTCTATTATCTTTAAAGCCACTCATAAAGTACAATCTCTGATTGATTTAAAAACCAATACCGTTTATAAAGCTGAAAATGGAAAACAAGGTATGGGGAAAAAGAAATCGGGTACTTCTGGATGTGATCTGATTGTTAATCTACCTATCGGTACTCAAATTTATGATGAGCACAATCAATTACTACATGATTTAACCAAACAAGATGAGACCTTTATGGTAGCTCGCGGGGGTAAAGGTGGGCAGGGAAATTCTGTATTTTCTTCTTCTGTTAATCGAGCACCACAACATTCCCAACCCGGTATGCCTGGCGAACAGTTAACGGTATGCTTAGAATTACGTCTTATTGCAGAAATTGGTCTTATTGGACTTCCTAACGCGGGTAAATCGAGTTTATTAAAAATATTAACCCATGCTAATACAAACATTGCTGATTATCCGTTTACGACGCTACACCCTAATTTAGGAACCTTAAAAACAGATGATCGTGAAATTATATTAGCTGATATTCCTGGTTTAATTAAAGGTGCGAGTCATGGTAAGGGTCTTGGTGCTGACTTTTTAAGACATATTGATCGTACTCGTATTTTAATTCATCTGGTTCCAGCAGACCCATCGCCTGATGTTGTCTGGGAATATTATCAAACAACTCTGCATGAACTTGAAGAAAGTTCTTATTCGTTGCTAGAAAAGCCGTCTATCATACTCTTATCAAAAGCTGATTTAATTGATTCTGATACTGAAAATACCCTTATTTCCTTCTTCAACCAAAAGCAGGTTGCTCTATTACCAGTTTCAGCATTTACAAATCATGGTATATCTTCTTTAATACATTTAATTTTAAGTATGAGTCAAGAATCATGAAAACAATTATTATTAAAATTGGGACTAAAATTTTAACAAATGATGCTAAGCAATTAGATTTAAATAATCTACGTCGCTTAATTTCTGATATTTCTGCTCTTATTCACAATCATCACCTTAACTGCATAATCGTCTCCTCAGGAGCTATTGTATCAGGATCGGAAACCTTACTTATCTCTCCTAAAACAATGCCAGAAAAACAAGCAGCTGCTAGTGTTGGTCAACTTTTATTATTAAAAGAGTATCATCACTTTTTTAGTCAACAAGGTATTGCTATAGGTCAGATTTTACTTACTAAAGATATTACAGATAATCATGAAAAATGCCAAAATGTGACGAATACACTTGAAACATTATTAGCAAAACGGATCGTTCCAATTATCAACGAGAATGATAGCGTTGCTACTGATGAAATCCAATTTGGTGATAACGATATCTTAACTAGTATTGTTGCACAGCTTACTCCCATCGATTTAGTTGTTTTTTTAACAGATACCCATGGTGTTTATGATAAAGATCCTATTAAACACAAAGATGCCTCGTTAATATCGCACCTGCCTGCTATTTCTAATGATTTAATTGATCAAACCTTAGATGCTTATGATGTTAAGGGAAAAGGTGGCATGAAATCCAAACTCATTGCAGCAAAAGCATGTCATGATAAAGACATACCGGTTGTTATTGCTCATGGACGTCATGCTAGTTTGTCCTTAGAGGATATAATTATAAATAAAAAAAGTGGTACATGGATTCACCCTGTACAGGATTGATTTTATGCCAGCTATAACGCTATCACATTTACGTATTATCGCTTTATTAGAAGGTATCTCTTATTTATTTTTGGTATTTGTTGGAATGCCATTAAAATATGGGTTTGATATGTTAGTACCTAATAAAGTACTAGGAATAGGCCATGGTATTTTAACAGTAATTTTTTGTTTTATTTTATTTTACTTATGGCAAAAAAGAAAAATTAATAGTACGTTAAGCATCTTTGTTTTTATTGCATCTCTTATTCCTTTTGGTGCGTTTGTAGCTGATTTCAAGCTTGTTAAGTTATCCAGAACATGTCGTTAGAACTTACTATATAATGTTTGTTTTATCTGTTTGAAATATTATAGCAGTGATTGGGCATGCTATATTTAATTTATCTGTAACTTTACAAATCTATTCATAACATGTAAAGGATTTATAGTGTTATTGTGTTTTAGGGCTAAAATATGTTAAAAATTAATCAATTTTAATCTCCCGATAGTTATATCAATATTATTTTTTAATTTAATACTAACTATTTAAGACAGGACTACTCTAACAAAGCACTAAGTCTCCCTATTTTAGGGAATAGCTCTTCAAACGTACGTAAACTCGCTAAGCGTATTAGCATTATGTTCAAAAATAGGCTTCATAGTAGCAATTTTTTATCCTATCTAAGCAAATGTGCTAAAATCTGAATTTAATTCTCCATCTTTCGGCTTCATTTTTTTATATGTATTTGGTTTATCATCCAAAATATTATGCATGCGTTTATTTAAATCGTCTTCATCAGAAATCATTTCTTGTTTTGTATTTTTTGCATTTAAATTTACTTTCTTTTTTAATTCTTTAGACTCAAATCCTTTATCAGGAATAACAATTAAAGGAAGTTGTGTTGGCACTTTATTATCAATACGAAAACAGTTAAATGTTTCAAATTTATTATCGTTATAACTCAAAATAAAATGATACTGTTGCCCCGTTGCAATATCAGCTTCTGATGGATATGGAATCCCATTAGGGTGTGTATGATACACCGCATAGTAGATGAGTCCATGCTTTTCAAAAAATGCATGAGCGCGGTGTATATCCTCGTTGGCTAAAGCATAGACATCTTTATTTTCGTCCCAATCTTTGTTAAAAGTAGGTAAAATAGCTTGTATCTGTCCATTTTTTCCGCCCAAAAACCCGCCCGTTTCATACGGCAAATTATCTAAACCTTGTTTAATGAGAGTTTTGTAATGTTTTTCGGTTATTTCAAATTCATTAATTAACGACTTCATTTACTTTCATCATAGAAATTAAATACGTAACAGTCTCCGTTGACATATCTAATAACGCATTCAGATCCTCTCTTGAAAATGCTTCTTTTTCTGCCGTACCTTGAATTTCAATCAAGTTTCCAGATTCTGTCATCACTACATTCATATCTAAATCAGCATCCGAATCTTCTACATAACATAAATCCGTAATTAATTGTCCATTTTGTGAACCCACACTCACAGCTGCTATCCATTCTTTAATGGGATTTTCAGTAATTTTATTTTCTTTTAACAAATAATCTACAGCATCACTTAAGGCTAACATCCCCCCGGTAATCGCTGCGGTTCGTGTCCCCCCATCAGCTTGAATAACATCGGCATCAATATAAATACTTCGTTCTCCTAATGCTTCTAGATTCATGATAGAGCGTAATGATCGTCCAATTAAACGCTGAATTTCACTGGTTCGACCAGACGGCTTTCCTCTAGAAACTTCGCGTGATATACGTTGCTGAGATGATCCTGGCAACATTGAATATTCTGCTGTTAACCATCCTTTTCCTTGATCTTTTAAAAACCGTGGCACTTTTTCTTCGATAGATGCTGTGCAAATAACCTTGGTATCTCCTACAGATACCAATACAGACCCAGGTGCATATTTTGTAAATTTTCGTGTAAATGACACGGGTCTCATTTCTTTATTATCTCGTCCATCAAATCGTCTCATTTAAAATCTCCTTTTCAAAGTCTTCATTTTTTAAGCCCTTTTCTGTATTATTTCTTTCTTCAATAATTTTTCGGCCTCCCTCAATATTTTTTTCTAGTTTTACTAAATTATTTTGCATCTTAGTTACAATTAATTGTAAATTACTTAAAATATATTGAGCATATTCTTGAGCACCTTCTTTTATCTTTTTTGCGTTTTCAATGTCACTATTTTTATCAATGTCTGGTTTTAGTTGACTGTCTGTTTCTGAAATCTCACTAGCTCTATTTACTTGAATATTGTTTTGAATAACATCATCTGATTGTAAGACCGCTCTAATTTTATCAATAATACTAATGATATCTTCTTCATTAACCATTACTTTTTCTGTTAAGGGAACCTTTTTTCCGTCTAATATTTTTGATTCTAGAACATCTAATAAGCCTAATAATTTATTCATTTAAGTTTTTCCTTTAACTCTATAGCAACGTCATCTGGTACAAAGCTCGATATATCACCCCCATAGCGACACACCTGTTTCACAATACTTGAACTTAAATAAGAATACTTTTCATCGGTCATAAAAAATATCGTATCAATATTTTCTCCTAACCGTCTATTGGTTAATGACATTTGAAACTCATAATCAAAATCTGATACCGCCCTTAATCCACGTATAATCGTTTGGAAGTTATTATCTGTTGCATACTGAACTAATAACCCCTGAAATGAATCTATCCGTACATTATCAGCTTTAATAACAGTCATAATCAATTCTTTTCGTTCTTGTATTGAAAATAAAGGATGTTTATCTGGGTTATCTACAATAGCAATTGTAAGTTCATCAAAAATTTCTGATGCGCGCTTTATGATATCTAAATGCCCATATGTAATGGGATCAAAACTCCCAGGATATAATGCTTTTTTTTTCATTGAGGTCCCTTTATTAAGCTAATCATTTTTTTACCATATGTTACTTGTTTCACACAATTATAGGTATCAAACTGTATCATTTTCTTTTTATGCTCACACACAATAATTCCATTAGGCTTTAGTATATCAAAATCAAAAATAGCCTTCAACGCACGATCAAATAAACGGGGTTCTTCCCATGGAGGATCTAAAAAAATCAAATCAAATTTTAAATCTGTTTTTTTAAGATAGGATATAGCGGATGTCTTAAAAAAACTAATACCCTCTTTTTCTTCAATCCAACTTATATTTTCTTTTACATAGTCAATACATTTATCTATAAAAACAACGTGTTTTGCCCCCCTAGATAAAGCTTCCAGGCCTAAAGATCCAGATCCAGCAAATGCATCTAGCACCAACGCTTCCTTACACTGAGTATTTATAATATTAAAAACACTTTCTTTAACGCGATCTTGAGTCGGTCTAAACTGCTTATTTGTAGTAAACATTAACTTTCGACCTTTATATTTTCCACTTATAATTCTCATCGTTAATTTAAATGTTGGCCAATCATAGTATCCGTAAAACTATCCAGTTGCTTTTTAAGAGACTGATAGATTTCTGAACTTAAACTGGGATCTTCCTTTAAAACATGCTTAGCTACCTTTCTTGCTAATAATAAGACCTGTTCATCTCTTAATAAGTCTGCCAACTGAAATTGAGGTAGGCCAGATTGCCTGGTGCCTAAGACATCTCCAGGCCCACGAATTTTTAGATCATATTCAGCAATTTTGAACCCATCAGCTGTATCTGTAATAGCCTTAAATCTCTTTTTTGCTTGTTCGCTATTGGATTTTGATATCAAAAAACAATAGGACTGTTTTCCTCCTCGACCTATCCGACCTCTTAATTGATGTAACTGAGATAATCCAAATCGATCTGCATCTTGAATCACCATTATGCTTGCATTAGGCACATCGACGCCAACCTCAATCACTGTTGTTGATACTAAAATGTGTATTTTATTCTCTTTAAATTCTTTCATAATCTCACTTTTTTCGTCTGGCTTCATTCGTCCATGAATTAAGCCTACTTGATACTCTTTAAAAATAATGTTAATTGATTCAAAGCCATCTACAGCCGATTTTAAATCAACTTTTTCTGACTCTTCTACGAGTGGAAAGACTATATAAACTTGTTCTTTTAATCGTAACCTTTCTACACACTTTTGATAAATCTGTGGTAAAAACTCGTCTGTAACTAATGATGTTTTTGGCTTAATTCTTCCTGGCGGTAATTCATCAATAATCGATTTATCTAAATCACCAAAACAGGTTAGCATATACGAACGTGGAATAGGGGTTGCGGTCATAAACAAACAATGCGGATTATTGGCTTTATCTTGTAATTTAATCCGCTGCATGACTCCAAAGCGGTGTTGTTCATCAATAATCATCACCCCACAATTTGATACGCTCACATACTGTTCTATTAACGCATGCGTTCCAATAACAATGCATGGTTCTGATGATTCTATCATCGCTAAGGATTCTTCTTTTTCACGTTTTTTCATCTTTCCTTTTAATAAGCTACATTGAATATTAAATGGCTCTAATAAGAGTTTTATCTTTAGATAATGCTGTGTTGCAAGTATGTCTGTTGGTGCCATTAATACTCCGTTTTTTTCTGATTCAATAGCAGCTAATAGCGTTACAATCGCAACATCCGTTTTTCCAGCGCCAACATCTCCTTGAATCAAACGGTTCATGGCAACAGGCTTTCTTAAATCGTCAAGTATCTCATTAATTACCTTATTTTGTGCGTTGGTTAAGCGATAAGGTAAGGCTTGGTAATAGCGATTAATGAATGCGTGTGTATATATTAATGGTGTTGTTTTGGCGATTTGTTTATGTTGAATCCGTTGCTTTTCTAAGCGTAGTTGATAAAAAAAGAATTCATCAAAGACGATTCGATACCGTGCCTTTTTATAATTTTCGACTGATGTTGGATAATGAATTTCAGTAATAGCAGGTAATAATTCCATTAAGTTATGCTCTCGTTTAATATGATTACTAAGATTATCCTGTATTAATGTTTTGCCTGCCATAAATGCTTGTTTGATAATATCTCTTATTTGAGCTTGATATAAGCCGGCTGTTAAATTATAGATTGGAATAATAACACCGGTACTTTTTTTAATATCATCTATGGATCGTAAAATCTCTGTTTCTGATACATTGATTTGTGGCATGTAAGTAAATAAATTTGTTTCTACTTTTCCCTTTACTAGCAACTTTAAGCCTGGCTTTAGTACTTTTAATAAATAAGGCTGATTAAACCAAACCGCTTTCATCCAATCTGATGAATCAAAGGTTACGGCTTCGATTACATGTAAGCCTTTTTTTATTTTTTTATCACTCATGGATTCTATCGTTAATACAATCGTAACCATATCACCACATTCTACTTCTTTGACACAGGGCAATTTTCGTCTATCGTCATACTCTCGTGGAAAAAAGATTAAACAATCTTTTAGTGTAAAGAGTCCTAATTTATTTAATAACTGACCTATCGCTGGCCCAACACCTTTAATGTACTGAACATCTGATGTTAATGATAATCCCATTAGGGGTTAAATTGATTCCATTGTCGTGACATGTCGTCTAAATCCCATTGCATTGTTTCTGTTGCTGTTTTTACTCTTAATTGCTTATTGCTAATCGTATTTCCAATTACATCGTTATCTATTTGTTGTTGCTCACAGCGCTGTTTTACAGCGTCTATGTTATAAGTCGCTATGACATACCCCCCATTTTCAGAAAATAATTCTGCTAAAATATGCGTTGATTTTGATAAATCAAGTTCTAAGCCAACAAATGGCTTCCCCCTTTCTCCTAAGATCATCTCTACAACACTTACCCATAAGCCTCCCATCGAAATATCATGACAACTTTCAAGTAGATTATCTTTGTATAAATCTAATACTAGTTTATTTTGTTTTTTTTCTTGATCAAATCTTACTTGAGGAGCCACGTTACTATACTCACTTAAATAAGGTTCTAGCTGAGTTTGTGCAAATTCTTCGTATCGCTTTCCGATCCTCACAAGAGTCACATTCTCATTAAACACCTGACTTGTCTTTGCCATGGCAATATCATCTATCTTTCCTACGGCACAAATAACAGGGGATGGAACAACGGCATTTCCTTGCTTAGATTCATTATAAAAACTAACATTACCAGAGATAATCGGGATAGGATCTGATTTATGAAAACTTAACTGATTTGCTGCGTCACGAATCCCATCAACCCCTTGCTCAAAATCGAAAAACACGGTTGGCTTTTCAGGATTTCCATAATTTAAACAATCCGTTAACGCTAATGGCGTTGCTCCTACACTAATAATATTTCGAATAGATTCACTAACAGCATATGCCCCCGCTGTATAGGGATCTGTATTGCCATATAAATTACTATCCATGGATACGGCTAATCCTGTCTTTGAATCTGGAATCGGTTTGATCACAACAGCATCTGCTTCTCCTGGATAAATAACGGTATTGCCTTTAACCGCATTGTCAAAAAATCGATATACATATCGTTTAGATGCATTTAATTTAGAGTTTAAATATGTATTACAAATGTCTTCTAGTAATATATTTTTATTTAGCTCAGCGTTTATAGTAGCTTCTTTTTCAATTATTCTTGGCTGTGAATACCGGTCTGCATGAACTTGTGTAGTAATGGTAGCAACATCTAAATCACAAACGATGTTTGATTGATAATTAATCTTATATGTTTTCTCTTTTGTTACCACCCCAATACAACTAGCGCCTGCCTGTGGATGTAAGTCCGGTATTTGAAACTGTTTATTAAATATATCTAAAATGGCCTGAGTGTGTGTTGCTGGCACGGCCATAGCAAAACGTTCTTGTGTTTCTGAGCAGGCAATAACTTCTGGTTTTAACCGTGGATCTGAGATTAATACCTTATCTAAATCTAAGGCAACACCAAATCCTCCAGAAACCGCTAACTCTGATGTGGCACACGCAATCCCACCAGCACCTAAATCTTTAAAACCAATCTCTATAGATTCCTCCTCAAGATATGTTAGACATGCCTTAATTGCCTCTACAAAGACTCGCTTTAAAAAAGGATCATGGACTTGAACCGCGCCCACATTGGTTTCTTTATTATCTTCATCTAAAGTATCTGATGAAAAACTGGCGCCTCCAAATCCTGTTGAATCTGTAGGTTTCCCAAATAAGATAATTTTATACGGCTCACTTTCAGCCTGCTTAGGCACATACGAATGAATAATATTTTTTTCCTTGATCAAACCCAAGGCCGCAACATTGACCAAACAATTATCATTATAACTAGAATGATAAAGAGTCTCTCCACCTAAGACAGGCACGCCTAAGGGATTGCCATAATCCGCAATTCCTTGAATGACTTTTTCTTCGATTTCTTCTACAAAAAAATTATCCGACCCATTTTTGACACCAAAATGCAAGGAATTTAAGACCCCAATCACATCCGCTCCCATACAATACACATCTCTAACACAGCCCCCTACCCCTGTTGCAGCCCCTTCAATAGGCAAAATTTGTGAGGGATGATTATGGGATTCATGAGAAATAGCAATACAATAACTCTCGCCATCATGATTATGAAAGCGAACAATACCCGAATCTTCCCCAATTCCTAAGGCAACTGATTCTGCTTTAGTTGGTAAGCGCTTTAGGATTGGCTTACTACTTTTATAAGAACAATGCTCAGACCACATTGCATCAAATATATAATACTCAACAGGAGATGGATCTCGTTTAAGAATTTCTTTTATTTGTTTTAAATCGTTATCTGAAAGCGCCATAGTTGGTGTATTAGTATAAATTATAGACTTTTATAAGGATAGTCTCTTTTTGATGTATGACGTTATCTATCTTACATGGTATCCCCCTATTTTTATAAATTAAAAAATATGAAATTTTTAATTATAAAAATCCGATAACAATATGAATGGTACAAATGATTTATTTAAAATAGTCTTCAACAACTCAATATAATGCAAACCAGAAAAAATAATTATGATAATAAACACTTATAACCTGCTTGAGCAGTTTATTCAACGTATAGGCGATTATACCCTAGACATTATCTATAATGGCTATTTTTTCTGCTATAAACATAAAAAAATAGGCAAAATTTAATAAAAGGAGCTATTCTAATGAATGTACAAACTGCTCTTTCTAATCCATGCATACCGGCTAATCTAGCATCAGATGATAAAGCAAAAAAAAATTATTTTTTTATTGAAATATCAAACGGGCTTTATATTTAAGATTCAAGGTTCAGATAAAACGGTTACTTATACTTTAAAAAAGGAGGGTGGTTTAACGGTTAATAATGGTATTTTAACATTTCATTTTGATGATGAGCATGTTTCTACAGATGATACGGATCCCATTACATGGGATCAGCTCTACAACCTCACTTTAAATCAACATTGTTTTCAAGATGAGCGTGCTTTTCAAAAAGCCATTACTTTTTTACAAACACTTTCTCCGTTTCAATTAACTACATTATGGTCCGATTCTCAACACCCCACACACGTCTCCCATAAACACCAACTCTGTGCTCCTATAGCATGTCATTCTTTTGAAAGCTTAAAAATAACGTTGGAAGAATCTGTTTGGAAATTTGTAGTTTTGGAACGCCCAAATGAGCTAGTCCCCTTTAAATTAAAAAAAATAACTGGCAGATATAACTCCCTATATAATCGTTGTATTTTAATAGCAACATTCACGGATGGTACATCTTATCCATTTCGAAAACTCCCACAAGTACTCCAAGATCATATTCCAAATAGAGATAATCCCATAACATATGAGCAAGTATTTGATCAAACAGGAAGGTTGGTTTTTAAGACACAACAAGAGTTTGATGATGCAATAACTATTTTAGAAACCTCTATCTTAAGTATAGCCCCCCATAACATTGCCAAAATTTATGCAACAATATTGCAGCAATCATAGTGTCGGAGAGCTAGTCTCATCCCCTGATAATGAGATGTCTCTAGCATCAATACAACCTAACAACCAAAATCATATGCTTTCTATTTATTATCAAGCTAAAACGTTGCAACTAAATAACAGATCCCGTTGTCATAAGTTACGTAACTGGCAATATTATAAGACTTTTTTAGAATCCTTGGGTCTATGTCAATTACACTCTTATGATTTTAACTCAAGACATTAGTCGTGCTCAACAGCAAGAGGACTCTAAAAGAATTTTAGCTCACTTTACACAACGATATAATCCAGACGTAATCGATGCCTTTATTGAATTGATATCTCAATTGAATCTCACAGATCTATCGACTACTTTTAATAAAAAGATAACGTGTTTTAAGACTCTGTTCATTCCTTTCTCTAATAAAAAATTAAAGTGTTAACTTTCCATCATCTGTTATATCTTGATGTTTAGATTGTTCCCTGTCTTATAATAAAATGACGAATTTTATCATATTAACATAAATAAAGACTCTATGCTTTTAGACGAAAAATCTTGTAGTATAAATACTAACTTATTAAATAAAAGGACTTTATATTGAGACTAATAGCGCAAGTTTTTCGAGTTGGTTTAAGACCATTTTCAAATAAACGATGGCCTTCTTTTCCAGACAGACCTTCATCATCATTAAACTCTTCAGCTAACAACTCTCCTTCTAAACTTTTAGAATCACCCGAACATAAACCAGAAAATAATGAAATACATAAAATCCATCAATTTCTTAGGTGGAAATATCCTGCTGAAACTCCACAGGGTAATGCTCCACCAAGCATTGATCCTACTAGACCTTCTCTTAGGCACCCCCATTAAAACGTTACGTTTTATAATTACTTTGATTGAGCTTAACTATTAAGATAGTTAACTACTTTTCTTAATCGTATAGATAAAAAAATGTGTATACATCATATTTCTAAGTATACAAATCACCCATTATACCCCTATATGATAATGCTATATTAGTTAACTTGCTTGACGAAATGTATCTGTATCATTACTATTTCCTAATCATTTTATTTTATCAAAATAATTGAGGAAAACTGTGCAAATACTTACTAGTTTTATTTTATTACTTCCATTTTGGTTTTTGATGTCTGGAAAATTTGACCTATTCCATGTTGTTCTTGGTATTATCTCACTTACCATTGTTTCATTATGGTTCGGTAAAATTCTGATTCAATCTCGTAAAAAATCATTGATCGTGAGATTCGGTGAATTCCTTAGGTTTATCCCCTATTTATTTTGGTTATTCATTGAAATTATTAAATCTAATATTCATGTTATTAAGGTTTCTTTATCACCTAATATCAAATCGCGCATTAATCCTCAATTAGTTACCTTTAAAACATCATTGAAAAATGATTTTTCTAAATTTATCTTAGCAAATTCAATTACATTGACACCGGGAACAGTAACGATACGCATATCAGATTCCGAATTTTTAATTCATGCGCTGACTGATGAGGTTGCTGCTGGATTGCCAGGTGATATGGAATCTAAAATTGCTAAAGTTTTTAATGAGAGGATGTCGTAAATGATTTCATTTTTATATGCTGCTGGTTTATTTTTACTTGTTAATCTATTACTAGTATTTATTCGTGCTGTGCAAGGGCCTACTGTTATTGATAGACTTCTTAGTATTAATGTTATTGGAACCAAATGTATTAATTTAATTGTTATTGCTGGGCTTATTTTTAGTCGGCTTGATATGTTTGTTGATATCGCTATTGGTTATGGCTTATTAAATTATATTGCAGCGGTATGTACTGCTAAATTTTATCAGCATCATAAAACATTAAGCCCTGATTCTGGAGCATCCTCATGAGCCTTATAGCAATTGCATTCATTGTCTTAGGTCTTTTCTTTTTCTTTGGTGCAACGATAGGTATTTTACGATTACCTGACTTTTATTCTCGCGCTCACGCAGCAGGTAAAGCAGATACTCTATCAACGATTCTTATCATTTTAGGCTGTGCTTTATATTATCTTGATCATTCACATTATGATCTTGCATCATTTAATGTTGCCTTTAAACTTTTTGTTATTATTGCTTTTGTTTTTATTGGGAGTCCGACAGCAACTCATGCCATTATGGATGCCGCTGAATCCGCAGGTGTGCAACATTGGTCTAAGGATAAGGATAAGTCATGATACTTGGATTTGATATTATTTGCTTAAGTCTTATCTTGTTATGTGCTGTTTTAGCCTTATGTATTAGAGATTTAATGGGTTCTGTGATTGTATTTGGGGCTTATAGCTTTTTAATGTGTGTTGTCTGGGCTTGTAATGGAGCTATTGATGTGGCCTTTACTGAAGCTACAGTAGGAGCCGGCGTTGGAACTGTCTTTCTAGTTTCAACCATTTACAGTACGACGCGAATGGATACCTTCAAAAAAAATCGTCTTTTAAAACAACTGTTTATGTTTGTTGTTGTGTGTGTTGTGGGTGCTTTACTTTTAAAAACAGTTACGGATCTTCCTCAATGGGGAGATGCTAACTCACCCGCAAACACTCACTTATCATCTTATTATATTGAAAACTCCATCGATCAAACCCATGTCCCTAATGTTGTTACTAGTGTTCTTGCTGATTATCGAGGCTTTGATACCATGTTTGAAACCTGTGTTGTATTTGTAGCCTTTATTGGCATTTTTGCTCTTTTAAGAATCCGTAAATCAAAATCTAAAAAAGCAGCTACTAATCAACCCACTACAGAGCTAACCTTACCACCCCACCAAGAAGTCGATAGTTTAATTATAAAAACAGCCAGTCATTTAATGGTTCCGTTTATGCAATTATTTGCTTTATATGTGGTTGCTCATGGTCATTATAGTCCTGGTGGGGGTTTTCAAGGGGGTGTTATTTTAGGTGCTAGTTTGATTTTACTGGCAGTGTCTTATAATTTCAAAAAAGCCTTATCAATTCTTTCTGAAAAGAAAATCATCCTGCTTGTTTCCTTAGGTGTTCTTATTTATGCAGGCATTGGAGTAATCTGCTTTTTCCTTGGTGGTAATTTTTTAGATTACAGTGTTTTACATAAAATTTTACCAGCAACGGATCCCATTATGGCACGATCACATGCCATGTTAGGGGTTGAAATCGGGGTTGCCTTAACGGTTATGGTTAGCATGTATGGTATTTATTTAAGTTTATCTTCGAATGGTCGTTTTGATAAAGGATTATAATCATGGAATTTATTATTAATTATTATAATTATATTATTGTTGTCATTATTATGATGTTAGGTTTATGGGGGATGTTAGCGCTTAGTAATCTTGTCAAAAAGTTAATTAGTATGGCTATTTTTCAAACCGGTATCATTTTATTTTATATTTCGATGGGTGCTAAGAAAGGCGCCAGTATTCCTATTATAAAACAAGCCTATGATGAGCATCATCATCCCATTCATCAAACGATTAATAATATGGATTATGCTAATCCATTAACGCAAATTTTAATGTTAACAGCAATCGTTGTGGGTGTTGCCACACTCGGTTTAGGGCTAGCCTTAACACAACGTGTTTATAGTGAACATAAAAGCCTACATGAAGATGAAATTTTGGAGTCGCTCTCATGATTGAACAAGCACCCGCATTAATTGTTGTTATTCCACTTATCTCAGCACTATTTATAACCATTATTGGGTTATATCAACCTCGCGTATCATGGGCACTTACAATCGTTACCTTTGCTTTATCTAGTATTTTTGCCTTTATTTGCTTAAAACACGTTGTTACAGTAGGTCCTATTAGTTATATGTTTGGTAATTGGCCTGCTCCTTTTGGAATTGAGTATGCTATTGATCACCTAAATGCGCTTATTGTTTTAATGATTAGTATAGTAGCCTTTCTAGTTGCTATTTTTTCAAAACATGACATTGCAAAAGAACTGGGTGATAAGATTCCCCACTTTTATTCGTTGTTTACTTTACTTGTTACCGGTTTACTGGGGATTACCTTAACAGGGGATGCATTTAACTTATATGTTTTACTCGAAATTTCTGCCTTAACCAGTTATGCCTTATTAGCACTTAGTGGAGGACGGGCCTATATTGCTACTTTTAACTATTTAATTATGGGTACGATAGGTGCTTGTTTTTATTTGTTAGGGGTAGGTTATTTATTAATTAATACCGGCTCATTAAATATGGCTGATATAGCCGTTATTATTAGTAATAATACCTACTCTTATACTGTACTTGCTGCATTCTTGTTTATTATGATTGGGATGTGGACTAAAATGGCTTTATTTCCACTCCATTCTTGGTTACCAAATGCTTATACCTATGCCCCAACATCGACCAGTTGTTTATTAGCACCACTTATGACAAAAGTATCGGTTTATGTCATGCTTCGTATGATGACCTCTGTTTTTAATTATGATTATATTTTCAATGTGCTTCAATGGCAGTCTGTTATCGTCACCTTGGCAGTTATAGCGATATTAGCAGGCTCTGTGTTGGCATTAAAGCAAGATAATCTTAAAAAGATGTTAACCTATTTAATTGTTGCTGAAATTGGCTATATGGTTGGTGGTGCATGGCTGGGTAATGCTAATGGTTTTACAGGTGCGTCCTATCATATTATTGCGGATGGGTTTATGACACTTTGTTTATTTTTGGCTATTGGTTGCATTATTTATAAAGTAGGTGATGCATCGTTAAGTTCGATGAAAGGTATTTTTACTAAAATGCCAATGACTATGCTTGGTTTTCTTATCGGAGCTTTTTCGATGATTGGGATCCCTCCTACCTGTGGTTTTTTTAGTAAATGGTATTTAATTTCGGGTGCTTATGAAGCGGCTTCGTGGCACTTTTTAATAGCTTTACTTATTTCTAGTTTAGTTAATGCCGTCTTATTTTTTAGAATTATCGAAGTGGGTTATTTCCAAGCACTCCCTAGCGAAGAACCCAATCATCACCATCCTAAAATAAAGCGTGATGAAGCCCCTATATCCATGTTAATACCGTTACTAACAACGGCTGGCTTATTAATTGGGATTGGTTTATATACAGCTGATATTGTTACCTATCTTATTCAGCCTTTTATCAAGAATTTTTTATAATGGGAAACTAATATGCAGACCATGACATCTATTTTACCTGCAGCGATTGTACTTGTATCCTTTATAGGATCTGTATTTATATTTTTTACCAAAAAAAATCAAAATTTACGTGAGGCTTGGACCTTTATTACAGCCGCTATCAATTTAGTGTTATTATTTAAAATGGCTAAGTGGATTTTAGCCGGTAATACCTACTCCTTTCATATTGCTGAGGTTTTACCAGGATTACCATTATTTTTTAACGTTGATGGATTTGGCATGTTATTTGCTTTTGTAGCAGGGTCGTTATGGGTTGTAACGTCTTTGTACTCTATTGGCTACATGAGGCCATTAAAAGAACATGCTCAGACACGCTATTTTGCTTGTTTCGCACTGGCTATTTCAGCAACCATGGGAGTTGCTTTTTCAGGTAACGTCTTAACCATGTATTTATTTTATGAGATTTTATCCTTATCAACCTACCCTCTTGTTACACATCATCAAGATGCCGAAGCACGAGGGGGTGGTAGAAAGTATTTAACATTTCTTTTAACTACGTCTATTGGTTTTGCTTTACCGGCCATGATTATTACATATTTGAATACGGGCACATTAACATTTTCTAATGCAGGTATTTTTACTCAAGCGACAGATCCTACGTTACTAATTGTATTACTATTATTATTTATATTTGGTTTTGCTAAATCAGGAATGATGCCGTTTCATGTATGGCTACCAGGTGCGATGGTTGCACCAACGCCAGTTAGCGCTTTGCTACATGCTGTAGCGGTTGTAAAAGTAGGTGTCTTTTGTGTTTTAAGAGTATTAACAGGTGTATTTGGTATTGATTTGTTATCGTCTACGCCATTAAGTACTATCGTTTGTGTTATCGCCAGCATTACTGTGATTGTGTCTTCACTGATAGCACTTACTCAAGATAATTTAAAACGCCGGTTAGCATTTTCTACAGTTGGACAACTCTCTTATATTGTTTTAGGGGCTGGTATTGCAACCTCGTTTGGGGTTGTTGGTAGTATGACCCATATTGCGATGCATGCCTTTGGCAAAATCACACTATTCTTTTGTGCAGGAGCTATCTTTGTTGCTACAGGAAAAAAATATATATCGCAAATGGTTGGTATTGGCAAACAAATGCCATTTACCATGATTGCCTTTTTAATTGGTTCTATGAGTGTTATTGGGTTACCACTTACCGGAGGTATTATTAGTAAATGGTATATGGTGCTAGGCGCTATGGATTCAGGAAGATTATGGATTCTTATTATTTATTTAATAAGTTCTTTATTAAATGCGGCCTACTTTTTCCCAATTGTTTATAATGCCTTCTTTTGTAAAGAAGAAGATTCCCAATACCCCAATAAAATTAAAGAAGCTCCTCTTGCAGCGTTGTTACCTCCAGTTATAACGGCTATAGGAACTGTTATTTTATTTATCTATCCAGAATTATTTCTTGATTTTGCAAAAATTGCAGTGGGAGTAAGTAAATGAACCAATCACATGATGTAGGTTATTTTGATAAAGAATCTACCAAAAAACTTTTATGGAGACTTTTATGGGGGGTATGTATTTTTTTTCTAATTTTAGAACTGTTTATCGAACGGCATGGTCACTTTGGAGATCATAGTATAGATTCTTATTTTGGTTTTTTTGGTTTACTTGGTTTTTTTTCATGTTTAATATGTATTTTAATTGCAAAAGGTCTAGGGCTTTTTTTAAAAGTAAAGGAAGATTATTATGATCGAGATATTATTTAAATCTAATCCCGCATTTTTGTTTTTTGCAGGGGCACTTATTTTACCTTTTTTAAAAGGACATCTTAAAAACCTCTTTGCTATTAGCATACCGGCTATTTCTTTTTTACTTATTCATAAGCTAACACCCGGAACTATAGAAACGATTTCATTTTTACATTATGATTTAAGTATTTTGCGTGTTGATAAACTTAGCAAAGCATTTGGTTATATTTTTACCTTAAGTTCATTTGCTGCTTTTATTTATGGCTATTATCAAAAAAAATCCTTAGAGTTTGTTAGTACCTTAGTTTATGTAGGAAGTGCCTTAGGGGTTGTTTTTTCAGGTGATTTGTTTTCCTTATATATGTTTTGGGAGTTAATGGCTGTCTTTTCTACCTTTTTAATTCTTGCTAATAAAACATCCAAATCCATGGCAGCTGCAAAACGATATATCTTGGTTCATATTGCTGGAGGCCTTATTTTATTAGCGGGTATTGTATTACATATTAATGCAACAGATAGTATAGAATTTACACGTTTTGCTACTCAAAATTTAAGTACTTGGCTTATTCTCATTGGCTTTTTAATTAATGCGGGTGCCATTCCTTTTTCATCATGGTTGCCAGATGCTTATCCTGAAGCGACTGTATTAGGGGGCGTTGTCTTAAGTGCCTATACATCTAAAACAGCTGTTTATACCTTAGCAAGAGGATTTGCTGGTTGGGATATTTTAATCATGATTGGTTGTGGCATGGCTGTTTATGGCATTATTTATGCCTTATTAGAAAATGATATGAGACGAATTCTTGCTTATAGTATTATTAATCAGGTAGGTTTTATGGTATGCGCTGTAGGTATTGGTACTCCTCTTGCTATTAGTGGTGCTGTTGCTCATGCGTTTTGTCATATTATTTATAAGGCGCTGCTATGGATGTCTGCAGGCAGTGTTCTGTATCGTGTTGGAAAAAGTAAATGTACTGAAATTGGAGGGCTTTATCGAAGCATGCCTCTTACCTTATTATTTGGTCTTATTGGTGCCTTAGCGATTTCATCGTTACCACTTACCAGTGGCTTTACATCTAAAACTATTATTATCTTAGCTGCTGAATATCAACATTTAGTTATTCCTTGGCTGATTTTAGAAATCGCTTCTGCTGGTGTTTTTCTTCATGCGGGTATTAAGTTTCCGTATTTTGTTTTCTTTAATGTGGATCGCGGTTTAAGACCTAAGGAAGCTCCCTTTTGTATGTTACTAGCCATGGGGTTTTTAGCATTTCTTTGTATCTTTTTAGGATGTTTCCCTGAATCACTTTATAATATTTTGCCCGATGCTGAATTAGTAAAATCCAAAATGGCTTATACCTTTTCTGATATATATATTCATCACTTTCCTAAAGTAGTAACACAGATGCAAATGTTAATGTTTTCTGGTTTAGTATTCTTTTTGTTCTTACCCATGCTAAAGCGTACTGATACTATTTCAATTGATTTTGATTGGGGATACCGAAAAGGAGCTACTTATTTTTATAAGGTTATGGATGTTGTATTAAACTCACTTAATAAAGTTGCTGATAGTGTTGTTATTCGTAAGTTTGTGCCAGCCTTTTATAATCTTATTATTGCTATTCCTGCTTTTGCTTTACTGTTACTTGCAAGAGTTACCTGGCTTATCAGACAATCATCAGCTGATACGATTCAAAAAGAAAGATTACTTATTCATTCGCAACTAAAAGCAGCGAGTTTTCCTATCAGCATGTCCGCTATACTTAGTTTAATTTTATTTGCTGTTTTATTTATTTTGTAAGTATATGAATGTTTTCTCATTTAAAGATGTAAAGTCAATATACTCAGTAGATTTTGATACATTGTCTAGATCCCCATCCCCATCTCCATCTCCATCTCCAGCTCTATTTCTAGCTCCATCTCCAGCTCCATCTCCAGCTCTATCTCCAGCTCTATCTCCAGCTCCATCTCCATCTGCACATTGGCGTATTACAGACGACTCCTTTCTATCCTCACCTAATTCTTCTAATACCTTATTAGATAGCTCCATAAATGAAGTTTCTCAAAATGATTTACCTTCTTGGATTGAGTTATTGGATTGATTATCAGCGTTTGTCACTAGCATTCGATTCTAGAGAAGATCCATCTACCTCTCATTGATTGTGTAATGACTTACTAAATGATCCTCGTAAGTAATTAAATTCTTTTAAAAACCAAAATGATACTTTATGAAGCCATGATGATTCATTTTTTGTAAAGTTTTGTTTAAAAAACCTATAAACAAATGACGTTTCTTTTATTTTTGAAAATATAAAAACAGAAACTGGATTAAATCCTAAAAACCATTTTAATTCTGGGTGTAACGTTAAAAATATTGTTGCTGATTCCCCTTTTTTAATATTTCGGTCAATTTCTTCTTCTTTTGATATTACATGATAATGATAATTAACAGAAGATTTTAGATAATATAATGGTACTTTTTGCTGTGATAGCCGATATCCTAGCTCTAAGTCCTCCCAACCATATCCCATAAACAACGTATTAAATCCATTGTGTTTATCAAAGAGTGATTTTGGCAAGGATACATTGCCTGTTAAAAAATAAAACCATCCTAATTTAGCCATATGTTTTGGAAACGTTCCTACTTGTGGGCTGACCTTAGAATGATTAATAGGTAACTCTAATGAATCTAAATTCCAAGCTAATCCTTGAAAACAACAGTCTTTACTGGCTTCTTCATGCGCATCAATATGGCCTTGCACAAAATTTTTTTCTGGAATCATATCTGAATCTGTAATCAGCAAAACATCTCCTTGCGCAAGCTTGGCGGCGCTATTACGAGCGATTGCTTTTCCTTGATTCTCTTGAATCTTATACCTGAAATTAAAATGAGGTTTATATACCTTTAAAAATTCCTGAGTTCCATCTGTTGATGAGGAATCAACAATAATTACTTCAAATAAGTCATAGGATGTATTAACGTTTTCATAAAATGGCAATACTTTTTTTAATGTTTCACATTGATTATAGCTACCAATAATAATACTGATTTTAGGTATTATATTGGTCATTTTTGAACAATACTTAATTGTTTCGTTGCTTGTAAATACCAATCTAATAATTCTTTAATAGTTGTAAAAGAACCCTTACTTTCTACTAATACAGGTTCTTTATCTAACTTTAATGCAATGAGTTTTTTTAATGTTTGTATCCATAACTGTTTTGGTTTTGATAAAGCATGAATAACGGTCACATCTGAAATAGCAAACTGTGTTACCCATTTTGTGATATATAGTGGATTTGCTAAAAATATACTGTCATATACTATACTTAACTTATCTTTAATATCTTGTTTTGTTGTACATAAAAACCATCTTATATTCTCTTGCTTTAATAAGTTAATAATAGACTCTAATGTTGTATCCATAATACGTTCATCTGTTAAATCATCAACTAAAATAGCAACGGTAGCGCTTGTCTTAAACCAATAATAAAGTTGATTTTTTGGAAATTTTTCTTGATCGATAATAAATTTGACCGCAGTAAAAACATGGTCAAGTTCTATATTTTGTAATGGATACGCTTCTTCAGAATCGTGTTCTTGTGATGACACTATTACGTTAGAGCTATCATTATTTTTTATGACTACATGATTGGTTCCAAATGGCCCCCAACGAAATGGTTTTATATATTTATTGGGTGATATTGAAATCACAGGCCTCTTACATAATGTTGCCATATGCGTCGGCCCCGTTTCAGCTCCAATCACACATTGACTTTCTTTGATAAGCCCTAATAATTGATCAATGGTTGTTTTTGATGCTAAATTAATCGCAGTTGTTTCACTCAGCTGCATAATTACATCTACAATATCTTTTTCTTTGTCTGAGCCCGTAATCACAACACGTAATGCTGTTTTTGTTTGTATTAAATCTACTAATTTTGCATAATCTTGAGCAGGCCATCCTCTATTGCCTTCTCCATAACTTGGATGAATTACAACATAGCCATTGTCTATTGCATCACTACTTAATAAGGCCTTAACACCCTGCTTTAAATCATCATCCATATTAAATTGAGGATGTTCTACTGATAAAGGCTCTTGCGTAAACGGTTCTAATAATCTTATTTGTTGCTCTATTTCATGTTTGGTAAAATCATGCCAAGAAATGGATACTTTTGTGGTAATAAATCGACTTAAAATCAGATTATTAGCATCCCCTACCCGATTCTTTATCCCTACTAAGGCTGATGCAAACACATATAAGGGATCCATATGAGAAAAGAATATATAATCAAATTCTTCCTCCTTTAATGCATCCATTACCTTTTTAACTAACACGATATTTGATACTCGAAATTGTTGCCTATAATCAATGATAACATTATCCACTGTTGTTAACCGTTTTATGATTGGATAGGTTAGTTCATTTACGATTACACTGACATGAGCTGATGGCCATTGTTTTTTTATTGTCTGGATCATCGGACATGTTAATAAAACATCTCCAATCGTATCGTTTCTGATAATGCAAATCTTACTATTTTCCATACGGGCTTCTCTCTTTGATAAACTGTATGCCTTCAACCAAACTTTCTACTGGGACATGTTTATAATAATGATTATTAATCCACTTAATTGAACGATCTGCCTTTTTTGAAGCATATATGTATTTAAATAGTATCTTTTGGAAGACTGTTATATCCCCAAAAATGTAACTTAACTGATTCGTTTTTACTTGTTCACTCACTTTCTTTAACTTAGCATACGTTCTAGTATCCTTACTAATTAAGGGAATAATCCATTGCTTAAAATTATAATTTTTTTCTTCCCAGCTTTCTTGCTCCTCTAAATCAAAAAACATCATTGCTGTTGGGTTTTCAACTAAATACTGTAAACTCCACAGTTGTTGAGTTGATAATTTAATATTTAAATTTATGTCATAAACTAACTCTGAAAACAGCAAATATGCCTGCTCTGTCAATCTAGTAATAGCGTGATTATCTACCGTTTCAATCCGACGTATATTACATAATTTTAAATAATTGACCCAACATCCATTATCGCAAGTTGTCCATTCATTATTTGATATAAATAAATATATTGGCTTTTTTAAAAAAACAGCTACCTGCTCTAAATCGCCTGCCATTCCAGCATATATATCAACGGCATTTATCAGATGAATTTCATCATAAAATGTAACATTGTTTTCTTTTACGAGTATTAATTGAGGATGATTAATATCAATATTAAAATTTAATTTTAAAATAATACATACCGAATCTGTTTCAAGTATTTTATGTATCCATTGTTTTATAAATATCTTTTTTTGTTTAGAAAGTGTTTCTTCATGTAATGAAACATACATAATTGTTTTGTTTTTATCGATAGCATTTCTTGTTAATTTTTTAACCCAATCATTTTTTGGTATTTGTGTTAAAAATGTTTCATAACGATGATTGATATTAAGGTATTTTAAAATGGCGTTAGCCTCTTCATAAGACAGCCATTTTCCTGAATGTCTAAACCGTTTTAAAAGCGTCTCTTCTTTATTTGGCTCTAAAATAAGCCTTGATTGATTACTATCTTGCTTTGACACTACTTTATGAAGGCCATCCCAATGTATATCAGCACCGCTATCTTTGTTACTACGATGATGGTTAAACTCATCTTTATCAAAAAAAACATTCTTTAAACAACATGAGTCACCATTTGCTTTTAACGTCTTACTCAGTAAGCATATTACAAAATTCTCTGTATATTTATTTTGTAATGTAAAAATAATGTATAACGCATAAATAAAATGGCTTTTTTTAATTTCTTGGAAGTTTAGACATATTGTTTTCATATGTTCCTGTTCGTTTATGATGTGTATCTATTTTTTTCTGAATCTATAGTTTAAACTAAATTAAGTAAAATTAAAATGAATCCATTTTAATTCACTATAATTAGCACCTAGAGGGCATCCTACTCAAATTAAGTCCATTAAAACGACTTAATCATCTTATGAGGGTATTCGGTAATGGGCTATTACTTCCTACCGTTTCTGTAATACTTATCATTATTTTTTTACTTTGTTTAATATGGCCTTATCTTGATATTTATCAGTAGCTCAATTCGCTCTTTTAAAAGTGATCTATTAATAAAAATGTAAAGAACATATCCCTAATTTGATCACAACGTTGAATGAAAATTTTTTAAAATTTTTAGTCATTTCTCCTGTTTTCCCACCACATGTTCATTACAAAAAAATATTATTAAAATGCTTCGTTAAGGGTCTACAAATTCATAAAAGATATCCAAATCCTTAAAGCCTTGTTTTTGATATAGTGTCATAGCGATTGAATTGCTCAACGTAACTGCTAATCCCATAATTTCAAACCCTTCTTTTGCAATTTTTTGTACCATTGTATTTGCTAATAATTTTCCATAGCCTTTCCCATGATAGTGCGGATCAACACATATATCAAAAATCCAGGGTACTTGCTTATATCCCCAACATTCTACTAAGACAACTAAGCTATAACCTACCATCGTATTATCAACAGATAAGACTAATGAACTTGATTCTAATACAGGCCCATATAACCCTTCCATGACCCGATCTTCTAACCGTTTACGTTTATCAACATATAACATCTCTTCATACATTTCATAATCTTTACTGATTTTATGAGACTCTACACTGACGGTTGCTCCCCACTGCGTTAAGTCTTTTGTATACGGTTGAAACGTATACTTAAAATCAACGTTTTGATTAACATAACCCTGGTTTAATTCATTTAACCATAAATACATTCGTTTTCTAATATTAGGGGTTAAATTTAACTCAAAACATAATTGCTTAATCTCATCAAAATGAACCATAGCAACTAATTCTATTATTTTTTTATTAAAATATCCTTTTTGTTTAATTAAGCTTATAGATTGGTCTAGGTCGTCACTATTGGGAATATATATCGTTAAATTGCCATAATGAGGCGTTGTTAATTCTACCCAAAATATACCAATGGCTGTCTTTTTTTTAAGAATAATAAATGCTTCAATTAAAAACGTTGATTTTTCAAATAATTTTTTTTTAATATCTTGTGATATCGGAGCTTGTTCATTTTGAGTATATAATGTATCGATTTCATCAAAAAATACATCTGCATCTTTATTATCTTTTTTTAATACGTGTAATGTATATGTCATCTCTATCTTACTATATTCCCTTAATATTTAATTATAAACGTCTTGATTATTTATAACCTTGCATAAATTCAATTCTCACTTTATGATTCTTCAAATTATATTAAAAAAGGATCTATATAAGTGCAACCCGCTAGGATTGTTTTAGACAACGAGGTAATATATCACGGTTCTGTTTTTGCACATGGTAACAATTGTTTTGGAGAATTGATTTTTAATACATCCATGTCTGGATACGAAGAAGTTCTTACCGATCCATCTTATAAAAATCAATTCGTCTTAATGACATACCCCCTTATTGGTAATTACGGTATCAATGAAAACAATGTTCAATCAAGCGCTCCACATTTATCCGGTTTAATTGTACATGAATATATGTCTTACCCAAGTAATTGGGAATCTAAGCAATCCCTTAAAGATTATCTAGAGCAGCATAACATTATGGGAATTGACGGTATTGACACACGTCATCTTACGCGTTCATTACGTCATAAAGGAGCTATGAATGCGTATATTACAGCCGATTCATCATTATCTGATGATGCGCTTATTCAGAATGTTCTTAAGTATGAAGGGATTACTGGTAAAAATTTAGCTAAAGAAGTGAGTACAGATAAACCTTATTCTTGGACAGCACCTGAACAGGTTAAATTTAAGGTTGCTGTTATTGATTGTGGTGTTAAATATAGTATTTTAAATCAACTTCAGAGTTTGGGATGTCATATTACAGTCTTTCCTTATAACACGCCATCTGCCGACATTCTTTCTCACGATTTTGATGGTGTATTAGTTTCAAATGGACCAGGAGATCCCAGTGCTGTTCATGAAACTATTCAAACGATTAAAGAACTGGCTGGCAATATCCCTATGTTTGGTATTTGCTTAGGTCATCAAATGATGTGCCATGCTTTTGATTTTAAACTTGTTAAACTACCCTTTGGTCATCATGGTATTAATCATCCCATTAAAAATTTAGCAACAGGCAATGTAGAAATTAGTTCTCAAAATCATATTTACTGTGCTACTGATAGTCATATCCCTGATTCATTTGCTATTTCTCATCTTAACCTTAATGATAATACTGTTGCGGGGATTCGTTCTGACTCTAAACTATTATTTTCTGT
>PBBX01000004.1 GCA_002716725.1 bacterium
AAGCAAAGTCACCAGGCTCTTAAGCATATCACCTTATTACCGTTTGATTTAAATATTGATTTAATGTTTGGATTACCTCATAGCTCAATCCAAACACTGTCTTATTCCTTAGAACAAGCCTTAGCATATGAACCTAACCATATATCGACTTACTCTTTAACGATTGAACCAGGAACCTTATTTTATAAAAATAATGTTCAAAAAGCATCTAATGATGCTGATTTTCAGTCCTATTCATTTTTAATTGATTTTTTATCTGAGCATTCTTTTAAGCATTATGAAGTCTCATCGTTTGCTAAAGCTCAGTCTGAGTGTATTCATAATAAACGTTATTGGCAATTTGACCCTTACATAGGGATTGGTGTGGGTGCTCACTCTTTTATTGCGCCTTATCGCTATCAAAACCCCGTATCTCTCAATCAATACCTCAACTCACCTATTGCTTCTTATTTTAAATCTAATTTTCAACCTCTCTCTCATGATGCGCTTATTAAAGAGCATATTATTGCCAACTTAAGAACCCCTAATGGAATTGTATTTAATGAGTATAAAATACGTTATAATATTGATTTTCATGCTTTGTATCAACACGAAATAAAAGACTTAATGGATAAAAATCTTATTATAAAAACGGATATTGGTATTCAAACAACAAAAAAGGGACTTTATTTATTAGATAATGTATGTTTATCATTTCTCTAATGAATCAATTAATTTTATTTTTTGTCTTATTATTTACTTCGGTATCATTTGGCAATCAAATTAGCCTAAATCTTATCTCTCCAAAAACTGATTTTCGAAGTTCTAAAGATCTCGTTCTATTTAAAGGAACTGTCACGCATGCAAGCTCTGTTTTTATTAATGATACCCCTGTTCCTATTTTTAAAAACCGTTTTTATATCAAGGCTATTTTAAATCCTCATCAAGAAAATACATTTGTCATTAAAGCCATGGCTAACGATAAACAAACTATTAGCATCACACGCTCCATTGATTACTTTCCGGAAACCCCTTCATCTCGAATAGCACCTTATAGCATTTCTGATATACAATTTCAGCCCTTATCTCATCAATGGAAAATCAAAGGACTTGCTTCACATTCAAAACATATTTATATTAATGGCAAGCATATTCCCATTAAGGCTAATGGCCTATTTGAATATCATTTTTCTCAACAAGCCTTAGATCAATCATACTTAAATCTAAGTGGTATTAGTAAAGATTTATTATTATTTCATCATACACTGGGCCTACAAGAAGTAAATCATAAAACACCGTCTCATGTATCTTCAGATAAAAAAATTCACTATTTGTCTATGGAATTAGGTATCTTACAAGCGTATTATAATATGCACTGGCAGCTGATTCCATTTACAACGATTCAGGAAAAAATGATTCATGATTTGGTTCAAAATAAATATACCCAACTTAACTTAAGCCATATCAAGTTATTAAAAAAAGATCATAACTTAGTTATTGCCATCCCTTATTTGTATCATTCCCTACCCATTCCTGAACTAAGCTATCAATTACTGCTTATTTTACAAAATACCATTCAAGCATCTAATCATATTAGTATCTTATGGTATAACAAGGTTCCTAATGTTATTGAAGTTGTTTATAACAAAAATAGCACGCCATACTGTATCATTGATGATAAACCTGTTGATTTAGATCAGGCACTTGTGCTTGGTGCGTTTTCGGAATTTAAATCTAACCATTTTGGTATTCGGTAGAATCTAGTTACGTTTAGTGTACGAGATTCATCACGTCAATGTCGCTCATATTTTTCTTAATGCCGTTACACGTTCACTTAATTTTATATTCTGAGGATCTAACTCTAATGCTTTTTCCCATTGCATTAATGCCATTTCAGTTAATTCTAAATCAAAATAAATAGATCCCATTCTTACATAAAGCTGTGGTAAATATGGGTTTAAGGCAATTGCTTTTTGTAATACCAGAATTGCTTCATGATACTTTTTTTGAGTATAATATTCGAATGATTCATAATAATAAGAAAGCACTTTTTCTGATATGTCTTGATTCGTTGATAAATACTGCTGTCTAAATGTTTCTTTCTCTTCAAATTCTTCTTTATCAATATAACGAATATCTTCTTTAATAGCGCTTTTTAATCGGTCTATTTCCGATATTAACCCCTCTCTTTCTTGTCTCCATTTATCTAGTTCGTCTTGATAGACATTACTTAGTTCATCCGAAATTCTTATTACATCTTCTTCTTTTAATTCAAATGTTTCTACAAGTACTTCTTTTTCTTCATCAGGACTAGCAACATTAAAGCGATGACTCATTCCAAATGAAAACCAACGTAATGGCTGGTTATTATATTGTGGATTTACATTATTAGACACCTCTTTTTTATATCGAAAAAACTCTGTTAGTCCTCCATAAAATGTTGTTCGGCTTGTCATTGGTATAGCCGCTCCAATATTAAAATCTTTTCCATCATATTCAAAACTAATAAATGCGATACTAATTGGAATTTCTATTCCAAAAAACAAACCATTTGCTTTTTTTAGGTGTGCCGTTGATTTATCTGCAAATTGAAACCGAGTCCCTCCATAACCGATATGATAATTTACTATTTTTGTTAGATATGATGCTGAAATATAGGGAGATAATATATTTTCTTGTGTAATACTAAACGTATCAAAACTAGAAATAGCTTTTTTCTTGCTTGTTGGAATATCCGTTATTCCTCCTGTTACTTTTAGCCTTGACTGAAACGTGCTATAAAAATGATAGTGCATATGAAATACAATATCTGATTTGTTTATCATATTAGCCCCTATTAATAATCGATTACTTAATGCATAGATGGCTTTTAAATCAAATTCATATTGTGCATTCCCATTTATTGTATAAAAGCCTGATGAAATCCCTGTAATGATATCGTTTTTATCAAACGTTGAATAAACAGGTATATTGGATACATGTGATGGCAAATTATATACAGCACTAAATGCTATGTTACCTACCAAAAGCTTCATCATCATTATCATTATTATTTTATTATATTTCATTGTTATATCTGATCATTTTCAGGAATTATTTTTAATTGTTGATACTCATCGGATATATCTATATTTTTTTTAGTTTCTTCCCCATTTTCTAATGCTTCAGGCGGTGTAATTCGTTTTAAAAATAATTTTAAATTATCATTTGATGGGTCCAGTTCTAACGCTTGAGTCCAGCTTTCTTGTGCTTTTTTTAGATCTCCAAGTTTATAATAAATAGATCCTAATCTAGCATATGCAATTGAAAATGTTGGGACTAATGTTGTAACAATATTGTATTCTTTTAACGATAATTGATATTCTTGTTTATAGTAAAACTCTAAACCACGTTGCATATGCTCTAATGCTAATCGTATCGTTGTTTTTTTCTCATTATCAAGTTCATCCTCCACCATATGCTCTTGAAGTAAAAACTGTTGAAATTCTTCTAAAAAGTCTAATGAGCTAAATTCTCTAATAACATCTATTTTTGCATCAATTACAGCCAGTTTATTTTTTATACTTTCATAATCTTTTTTAATTGCATCTAACTCTTTTTGATTTTTCTCTTTAAATATTTTGCTCTTATATGTTAGGGCAACTGAAATAAAATGTTTATCTAGATTATCCTTTTTATCAGGGATTGGCGTTAAAGCACCATATAGCTGTATATTATGGGGCAATTTAAATAAAAGGCTAAAATGAACCTGTTTTCCATCCCACTCGGCAGACGTTCTAAACTGTCTAAACTCATAGTGGGCACCTGCTATAACATAATCATGATTAAAACTATGATAATCGGCTAGGCCAACATGATAAAAGGATCGTAACTTAGGTATTTCAATAGTATAAACCGCATAAGAACGTACTCTTGGCAAACTGGTCTCTTGTAATGTTTTCCACTCATCATCTTTCCAATATCGTTCTGATAAGCCTAAATTTTGCAACCCTAAAACGATGCTATGTTTGCTGCTTAATAGTTCTGCATAGGCTATCTTTCCCTTCATATTTAGTAATACATCAATCTCTTGTGATGTATTTAAACCTAGCTGAAATTTATCGGTTAAACTTAGATGATAAAATGCTGTTGATTTTGTCTTTAATGTATCTTGAGAATCTGAAAATATCATCGTTCTAATCCCATATTCTAGAGTTCCCCTTTCAGAAATACTTCCATGAGGAATTACAACTAATGATGATGGCGTTGATATGGCTATCGTAACCGTACTTAACGTTAAACTATATATAATAATAATTCTTGTAATAATTCTTATAATAATTCTTGCATCCATTGTTCTTTTTCCTGTTTTACAAATATTAATGGATAAATCATGCATATTGATCCTACATCATTTCCTTCTACATCACATTTCATCTCAATAAAAAGCACTTTTTCATCTGCAAAAAATAAATGTGATCTGTCTAACTGATAATCTATTTTTGCCATTTCAAGATTACATTTCTTTTCTTCAAATGTTTTATCAATAATAGCGATAACGTGTTTACCAAAAAAACTTTCGGCAACTGTAAACGTGTTTCCTTGATAATTTGAAACATCTACGTCTCCTCCAAAACATCGTTGTGTTCCTAGCATGACAATTTTTGGATCTATACTCATTAAAACCCCTCTATTTTGATAACTAAATTGACCAAAAAAACTAAAGGTTGGCAATGTTTTTTTACAGGATTGATATTCCTTAATACCCCCCGAAAACTCTGATACACATAGCCCTACTTTTAATTGTGTTGATACTGTATTGGTTAGTTTTAAACCCATAATTTTATTAAATTTAATAAAATGTGCTAATAATTCACTCATCCTTGCTTCCTTGTTTATTTAATTCCAACTCTTTGTGATCATCTTTTTGATTTGACTGTTCCTCTAAAGGAAAGTCATCTTTAAGTTCTTCTTTGTTACTTTCTTGTTGTACAAAACCAGACTCTTGTTTTTTCTTTATAATATCAGCTAACGGTGAAATTTTTTCATCTTTTTCTAATTGTCTACATAATTGAATAATATTACCCTGCTCTTTTTGTATATCTTCTTCCGTACTATCACTGGTATTTGTTATTTCTTCTTCTAAACGTGGTTTTAATCGATCTGAAATACTTCCTAATATTTTTTCTTTTAACTCTTCTGAAATCCCTTGCATTGCTATTGCTAAGCAACGTAATGGATCTATTTCTATTAATAAGCCGCCTAAATCTTTATTACTCATATACACTAAATCATTAAATGAAAAAATTAATTGTTTAATCTTTTCTGCCGATGTTTTATCTTGTGATGAAATCATCTCTACAACCGTTTTTCTAGTATCACTCACCATCATTTCTAACACACGAGATAACTTAAATATTTGTTGTGACTCTTCTATTTTATCACCGTCATCTCCTAACAAATGTAGTTCTAATTCGCGATGAAACTTCCATAATAACTGGTAACTGGGCACATCAAGCGTTAACATTTTCTTAGATATCTTTGCTGTTTTTTCAACAGGAAACTCCGCTAATAACGTTGCTGAGCGTTCATCAGAAATTAATGATAAAACCAATGCAGCTACTTGCAAATTTTCTTTTTTTAAATAATCTAGCAATACTTTATCAGACATATGATTCACAAAATCAAATAATCCGGTTGTAGATGAAAAAAAGTCATCTGGGTCTTCGATTCCAAAACTATCTTTTAATAATTTATCTGTTACATTCTTTCCGCCAATAACACTGTTTTGTGTAATGGCAAGTTCATAAAACTCATCTATAACGTTTGAAATTTCAGTTTTATCTACTTTTCCTAACTGATTTATTTCATGCAATAAGATTTTTGAGCGAGATTCCCCCATTTTTGAAAATAACTCTTGAGAAAGGCCTGGCATTTTTGAGTCTAAATACATTAACAAAATAGCGGCTTTTCTTCTTGAAGATATCACCGATTTATTGATTGACATGTTCAAGTTCATCTACCTCCATCCAACTATTTAATAATAATATAAATTGATCTGGTTCTGATTGAGCTAATTGAATGAGCTCTTGTCTTTTTTGCTCCATTTCTGTTATTTTTTCCTCTAACTCTTTTTCTGCTTTTTCTTTTTCTGCTTTTTCTTCCAACTCACTTTTAGCTAGTTTTTCTTTTCTTCTAGCCTCTGCCATCTTATTACCAACTTTATATATGATAAAGCCTAGCGCACCACCAATCGCTAACGTTATAATTAGTATCAATATTGGTTTAATTTTTTCATAAAAACCTTTGATAATATCAAAATAAACTTGATTTTTCTTTACAAAGTATTTCCACCCAAATTCTTTTCCCATAAATGGGGCAAATGTAATGGCTATTTGGTCACCTCGTTGTGTATCTATTCCTGAAACGGTGCCTAGAATATCTTTTAGTTCTACTAAATCTATTCCTATGTAATCGCTATAATCTTTATCAATGACGATGCTAACATTAATGCTTTTTATAATTTGTTTTTTTTGTGCTGTTGTTTTTAATGATTGATTTACTAAATAGCTTAATTGTTTATTTGATTTACTTTTTTCAAATGCTACTGACATATTAGGTTGTAAATTATTGGTAATATTTTGTGTTGGAAGATTGGAGATCCCCTTTTCTTTTGGCGATATTTTTTCTTGTTTTAAATTAGGAAACCCTGGTAAATCAATAACTGGGGCTGTTAATGAATCATATGAAAAATCCATATTTTTTGTATTTTTTACTTGTTCTCGAATATCCTCAGCACTAGGCCTTAATCGAGCATAACTTACTGCTTTTTCATTAAAATTTGAAGTTGTTACTAACGTTGTATTGCGACTCACAATTTCTGGTGTTTTTTCTAGAATAATTTCATCTGTAACGCTATCACTTAAGAGTGTCACAACCGATACCACAAACAGCTTTTTTCCTAATAACTTTTCTAAAAACCTTTCAACATTTGCTTTTATTCTTGCCTCATGTGTTTTTTGAAATACAATACTTTCTTGCAAAGGTTCTTTTTCTAACATTGGAAATACAATGGCTTTTGAACATAATGTAAAGGTAAACGTAACAAAGCCTATCAAGGTTAATGTATACAACAAATATCGAAATGTGAATTTCATACTTAAACTACCCTAAAATTATTAAAAAAAATTTTTGAAACATATTTTGTTACCCTTTATTATAGTATGTCTAAACATCTTTCGTAAAAGATATGTTTTATATTTTAGTTATATTTTTCTTTTCATACGTATACAATAGCGTATCATATGACGCAGTATACGTTTAACATTAAAAAACAATCTATCAAAAACGGCGCTCGATTAGGAGAACTTATTACACCTCATGGTATTATTAATACTCCTGTTTTTATGCCTGTTGGAACTCAAGCTACAGTTAAATCTTTAACCCCAGAGCAACTATTATCCACTAATAGTCAAATTTTGCTAGCTAATACCTATCATTTAAGTCTTCGTCCAGGCATTGATGTAATTAAACAACATGGGGGACTTCATTCTATGATGAATTGGCAAAAACCTATCTTAACTGATTCTGGTGGTTACCAAGTATTTTCGTTATCAAAACGCAGACAAGTTGATGCACATGGTATTACATTTCAATCTCATATTAATGGTGATAAAGCTCGGTTTACTCCAAAACATGTTATTGATCTTCAATGTGGATTTAATAGCGATATCATGATGGTTCTAGATATATGTACCGCCTATGGTGAATCTAAATCACAAACAGCCCAAGATCTTCTGCTAACTCATAATTGGGCTCAAGATTCTAACCAATATTGGTTAGAAAAACAGGTTCCCAATTGGTGCTTTGCCATTGTACAAGGTGGCTTTTATATGGATTTACGAAAAGAAAGTGCTGAATTTTTAACATCTTTAAATTTTCCTGGATATGCGATTGGTGGCTTAAGTGTTGGAGAACCCAAAGACTTACTGCATGACTATATTGCAAACTGCGCGCCTCTACTCCCCCAAAACAAACCTCGCTATGTTATGGGAATAGGGCTCCCTGAAAATATTAAACTAGCCATTGAGAATGGTATTGATATGTTTGATTGTGTTATTCCAACTCGTATTGCTAGACACGGTCAATTTTTTTACGAGGATGCGCGTATTAATATTAAAAAAGAAATCTTTAAAAATGATCTTAGTCCTTTATCTGATACCTGCTCCTGTTATACTTGTCAGCATTTTTCTAAAAGCTATATCCGCCACTTATTTATTGCAAAAGAAATATTAGCATCAACATTATTAACGATCCATAATATTCATTTCTTAAATAATTATGTTGAAATTTTAAAAGCTGATATGTTTTAGTTATGTCGTTGTTTACTATTTTTTCTTAATTTTTTTATAATTATTTTTTAAAAAATCATTAACGTCAAAACATCTATAGATTATGCTACGATCACCGTGAATTTTAAGTTTTTTTTTATAAATATATTCAAAAACTATATTTATTTAGATAGAATAACTATATATGATGCTTAACATTATTCACTACCAAAATAACTATAATTATTTAGAGCAATACATCCCATTACGTGGTGGTAGTGGATGTCGTTGGTATCATCATACATTATTCGATCAGACATAGCATGCAAATTAAGAAAATCTCTACATATAATGAGTATCCCTATAATAGAGTACTTACTTTTTATGTATCCCCATTAATTTTGTATTTACTATGTTAATATCTCATCTTATTGATTTAATTAAAAATCCTATTAAATCATTTAATTTTTTTTGGATAACAGCAGATACAGATGATGATATTCACTATTATAATATAAATCTATTTGAATCCTTAAAAGTAGATTCTGATTTATTTTGTTTTTACATTGATTATTCATCAAAATCTAGAGCTAGTATTATTAACATGTATATTGATATTATTAATAAGCTTCTTACACAAAACCGAACACTTTCTCCTGAAAATTTTATTTTATTAAAGCAACAACTCACTGATATTTGTAATTCAACTAATTCTTTTAAATTATATGGTAATGATTCGTTACAAAAAATACAAATTAGCTACAACGTTATTTATGAAGATAAAAAATATGAACATCATAACTTCAATCACCATCTATCCATTATTTTTAACTGTATTTCTAAATTTCATTCTATCTGTTTTATTATTGAAAATGGTCATTTACTAGAACGCCATGTTGTTATGTTATTATCTTCTTTTCTATTATCAAAATCCTCCTTAACCATTGTTTTTACTTTCCCAAATGTTAAACTAAGCATGTATTCATCCTTAAATAATTTCTTTTCTTTAATAAAATTAAATAACTACCTTACGAAACATATAACCCTTGCGCCTCCTATTTACCAAGATGTTTTAACTAAATTAAAATCACAATCATCGCTTTCTCATCNANANACNCNATCATTATCTTCTTTNATTATTAAAAAATCATCTCGTTCTATTTTTTTGATTNACTACTTTATTAATAATNTATCTCTTTTAGNCTCTGATTTNATTCAATCTCAAACATTNCTTACCCCTACTACANTTATTACCCANATCCTTGATCAACTCAGTGAATCAACCAAGCAATGTATCTTATTAGCTTGTTTAGAAAATTCNCCGTTTAACCTTCATGATATTTGTCGCTATTATAAGGCAGATTATGCNACTNTAAAATTAGAAGCATTAGAGACTCAACTTNTTGTACCTGAAGTTTCTTTTTCTANCATTGAAGTTATTAGAGATGATTATTTTCAGTTTTCTACTATCAGCATCCCCTCTACNATTATTNACTTGCTANCTCAAGANANCTTATCACAACTTCACNAAGACCATATCTCTTATAGTATTAAAAGTAANAAAACGATTTCTTCTTNTTCAGTAAGTTATATTATNANNNCCTCACATACTTATCAGTTTTTAACGGAACCTTCTAATGACTTTTTCTCTCAATTAATGTTAGAGGCCTATTCATCGGCTCATTTAGAGCACTATAGCGCAGCCTATGAATTTTTTCTGTTAATTATGCATTACTTAAAAAAACATTTTATTCACTCCCAAGCCTTACATTTTGATATCGCTTATCATCTCCTATTATGTAAGCGAGACTGTAATCATTCAGACTTAAAAAAAGATTGGGATTATTGCTTTTCAATTGCGCTTAATAATACTCAACGATCTTTATTAAGTTTATTTACCATGACATCTCTTCATAAACAAGAATTTAGCTTTGATGATATTATATTAGAAGCTTCTGTAGCGCTTAACTATCTCTCTATTCATATGGGCTTTATTCCTAAACATAAATTTTTTATATCTATCAAATTAGCAACTGAATGCCTTAAGTTATATTATTTTAAACTCAAAAAACGGCTCTTCCTTTCAACAACACCCGTCTACTCTAGTAAGGATTTATTAATACTTGGTCAGCTATTAGATATCTTATTGCTATCAGCACCATCCTACTTAGTAGATTTTATTTCTTTAATGCAAGCTCGCATATTAGAAGAATCTTCTACTCAAAAAATCTCATCTAATTTTATTAAATTAGTATCCATTCTTAAACAAGGAAATATTGCAAAACTAGAATCTCAGTTTAAATTTAGCTCTCTAAGTTCTTTTAATCATGATATAACCTATACAGATACACTGACTCATTTATTATTCTCTTTGTTTATTTTTCCTTTAAAATTTGGTTTATTAAAAAGCAGACAAAATCTCTCAAAATCTCTTTCTTCAACTCCTCCTACTGATTATCACTATTGGTTAGCTTTCATAAACTTTCAATTATATTTTCAATATTTTTATGGTATTCCCATAAAGTCTATTAAGCAGTCTTATGAATTAAATGTTTTCTTTTTTGTTAATAATAGTCATATTTCAGAATCGTCTACTATTTCTCAAAATATTGATTTTCATAAATCTATCTTAGATTTATTTATCCAAAACAAACCATTTGATCTTAATAATTTTCTTTTAACTTATAAAGATTTGTTTAAAAAAACCCATGATATTGCTGAAAACATACTTAAACTAGTTACTATTTTTCTTTGTTTTTTTAAACATGATTTTAAGTCCTCTATATCACTATGTAGAGAGATAGAAAATAACTTAACAGACTATTTTTATGGTATTTTTTATCCATTATTTTGCTTTTACTATTCTTTATCTTTATTTTTTGATTATCACTACTCAACTATTAAATCTAAAAATTCTTTAGAATTATTAAATAAACATATTGATGTTTTTAATTATATGCTTAATCAAAAATTTAAGCATTTTAAATCTTATAAATTAATTCTTGATTCAATTAAATGTTATTATCATAATAATCATGCTGGCCATCGGTTTATATTGGAAGCAGTAGATGTTGCTACCAAAAATAAACAACCACTTCTTAGCTTAATTGCTCATGAAATTGCAGCTATTTTTTATCAAAAAATTAATGATAACGATAATGTAAAAAAATATATTAATACCTGTATTACTAAGTATAATCATCTAAATTATTACTATAAAAGCAATTGTCTTTCTAAATATTATTATCCCTATCTAAGACATGATATATCGTCTTCCTCATTAAACATCCCCGAAAATATCATTTTCATGTTAAAAAACAAACACAATATACAGCATATTACTGATATTGAATTATCTTATATGTTTGAATTTATTTTCCGATTTATTGATTTTGATTGTGGTTATTTTTTTATATCTCAGAATAACCATTTAATACCAACCTATAGGTTTTCTTCCAAACAGGATTCTCTTTCTAAAGTTTCCCACACGATTGATACATTACCCCCATTTATTACCATGCAATGTAATCATATTGCTTATAAAAAAGAAACTATGTATATTCCATCTATTCAAAGTCTATCTTCTTTTTCTAATGACCCTTATCTTTTTAATAATCAAATCTTTTCAATCATTGGAATTCCTCTTTTAACTCCCCATCAAACTATATTTGGTATACTCTATTTTGAAAAGAAAGATAGTAAACAAGACCTTTCATCCTCTCAACTTGAAACTCTTCATAATTATATTCATCTTTTTGAACTTATTATTCATAATCAATCTTTGATTAAGAACAATCAATCTGACTTATTATCTTTTGATACACGCTTTCAGAAATCTAAACCTTCTCAATCAATTCCTGATCCATCTAAAGAACCTAATGTTGATCCTTCTAAGCTTGGTATCATGTCCGATATTTTATCTAATAATACGCAAGATAGCTTGGATTACTATATTGCTTTAAAAAAACACCTCTATAGCATGTCTACCTCCCTATCCAAAAATCATGCTTTTAAGCTAAATAAACCGTCTCTTACTAATATATCGTCTTTATTGAATTATGGCATTACTATTATACAGCCTGAATGCCGGAAACGATCTATTTCCATTCATACAGACTTTTCTAATATGCCTGATATTTTAGTTGATTTTAGAAATATACTGCTTATATTTTTTAATATTATTATTCAACGTATGGATGCTATGTCACCTCATAGCTTGATTTCTATTTCAACATCTCACATTGTTGAAAACAATTATTCATTTATTGCTATTTCGTTTATAGATTCATCGTCTAACACGGTTGATGATAATTTTTTAAATATATTTTTAAATAATAATACAGATAATACCCTTCTTGATTTTTCAATTGTCTTACTTGTTATGGATGAACATAAAGGACTCATAGAGCTTTCATCTCAGCCTGACTGTTTAACATGTATCACACTAAAACTACCTTATCTAAATCATGATGATGCCCCTATTATGTCTGATGAGTTAGCCTCTATAACATCTAAAGAACTATAGTAAATACTATTACTATAGTTCTTTTATGATATTTAACAAATGTCTATGTTAATTATTTTATATTTTTAAACTTTTTAAATAAAGTTGACATCACTACGTATTCTTTTTATAATATCACTGTTTGTTTTTATAGAAGTATTTTTGTAGGATAATACTTACTTTTGTACTTCGCACATCTTATATTTCAGGAGACAACTATCCAAAAACTATTGGCCAAATATTCCCAGAGGCATCTCACTAAGCCATCTTTGGATAATGGCTTCAATCCTAGAAAGCTTACCGATCAGACTGATTACCCAGAGTCTGATCGTAGCCTAATTCTTCAATTGATTCGGCATTTAGGTAACATTTTTACCCATTTTAGCCATGAACCCACCTATCACCTTCAACCAACGTGTCATTTTAAAGCCAGTGTAGCATTATTCGGTAACGTCGGTAACGAAGATAAAAGTACATTTTCAGAGAAGTTAGCTATGTTAGTTAGACAAAGACCAGATGTTAAAAATTATTTAACTCCACAAGCATGTTCAAGTAAATAGCTCGAGATGACTCCAGATTTTGTTGTTATTTAAGTCCCAAAATAAGTAGTGTTAAAATATGACATCAGGTCTAGGTCCATCTACTCATCACTATCGTTCTAACTCATTATTTCCACCTACTTTACCTCAACCCTCCCGAAACACGCCTCAACCTTCCCGTATACAAGCTCTTGCTTCACCTGCACCTCCCCCTCATCATCCCTCAGTTACATTACCTGATGGAGAGACAATGATCTTTGATATAACTTTAGTTGCTTTTTCTTCTTTATACCTAAAGTGTTGTATAACCGAAGGCGCAGAAGACGGTACACAAATTACGTGTTGGGAAAACGCAATAAAGATCGTAAAAAACTCTAAGCTAGCTTCTCTCCCAATTAAGACTAACTTTATACAAAACATTCTTAAAGATCCTCTAATCCCGCAATATCTTGAGAAAACGCAATTAATAACTGACATGTTTGACACCTTAACTCAAGAACAAAAAAAAAGAATCTATGAAAAATTAGCTCTAAATATAATAATACAATGTGAGAGATTAGAACTTAAACCAGGGGATTTCCAATTAGATAAAAAGTTGGATAAAGTTTTAGAAAAAACTTTATCTCCTTATTTGAAGGTAGCTATTAAAAAAAAGGGCATACCCCTCAATACAACTTATTTAAATCATGCTAAAAAATCTTTTCTTGTTTTTTCTAGTATTTGTTTTCTTTTACAACAAGACTATTCATTTTTAGCTAGCCGGAATTCTTATACTTCTCTAATTTCTATTATATTAGTTTTTGCATCAGTATCGTTATATTTATTAACTCAAAATAAGGCATCAGATATTCAAATTGAAAAACCCCTAATAATCTCAAGCGCTAAGGCATTAGCTCAAAAACTTAAAGAGCATCGTCAACCTATAGACTCTTTTATGGCAGTAGTTTTATCCATCCCACATGACAATACTTGTCGTCCTGTGTTCCCCGAGAGAAGAAGTGGCGATACATATCCTTATATAAAAGCAAATTCATGGCGTTATAAACCAGAAATTCAACATACGGAAAGTGAATTCGTTTTACCATGGTATCTAACGACAATGTTTAACTGCCTAATCGATCAAACAGCTGAATTAGACATCCATCATCCAGGTGATGCTCAAGATATCTTAAATTTTCAGACAGAAGATACGATGTATTATTTATTATTAAATGTACTAAACCGGCTTAAATCTGATTTTTGGAATGACTTAAAGGAGACAATACCCTCAGATTCACCTTTCTCATGTGAAGCGCTTGTAACTACTATGATTGCTCAATATTTGGAAAACAAACCAGAATATGACACTTTTTTAAACCACCCCTTTTTTAAAATTCAAATTCAACCTTATTTAAATAAGGTCCTAAGCCATCAAAGTGGTGTACAAAAAATAGAAGCTTTACAAGAGTCTTGTTTAGCATACAATCAATTTCTTGACACGTTACGCACACTCCCCTGTGAGCTTGATGAATCTAGGTTTGATTCAAC
>PBBX01000005.1 GCA_002716725.1 bacterium
GTTTGTTAGTAATAATGTGTCAGAGATGAGTCGAAAGGTTGTTGCTGAACTGAATGAAGAAGCGCTTTATGATGATCAGAATACGTTTAAGGGTTGTGGCTATTATAATGATTCAAACAATGATTTTTCTGATACGACGGCAAATGTTATTAATGATTATATAAACAACACTGCTGCGTTAGATTTCTCAAGTTATTCAAGTATCACGGAGGCTTTTATAACGGCTGCTATGATAGAGGTGTTAGCTAAAGATGGGCTTGCTTGTGAAGATTGGGACTATTTGGCAATTGATATAGCAACTATTAATAATAAACTATTTGAGTTAGATGTTTATGATCAAACTAGTGCTCACTATACTCAGTATTCGCATACTACTTATCAAACTTATTTAGATACGGAGGTTTATTCTTCTTTATTTTCAACTATTCGTAATCGAATTAATACTTTTGTCTTAAATTTAGACAGTGTATCGACAGGTTCTTATTTGATATCAGACTTAGATGATGACTTTATGAATGATATTTCTTGGATTGATTCGGGTCCATCTCTTGCATCTGGTGCTGTCCAAGATATTTTAACCAGTCTTGTTACGTCTAATATTTTATCCTTGGTTGGTGAGGATAAGGATACTGTTTTAAACGTTCACAATAAGGGGATGGTGGGGCTTGGGTATGATGTGGTTGACAATGCATCGTTGGCGGTTAATGGCCATATTCATCTTTATGAACCTAGTATTGAAGATGCCTTTTTAACATCATCTATGTTAGTCATTGATAACAAATTTGATGCATCTTATATGTATGATGCTAATAGCCCGTCTAGTTACCCGGATTCGTTAGTGGTTCGTAATGTGCCAACATCAGTTGCTATTACCCCTTCTTTTGTTATTGATCCTAAAGGGATTGTTGCGGTAGGCAATGTGGTAGCATCAGATAATTACTCATTAGATGTTTTTGGGAGTGTTCAGGCAGGTGTATATACGACCCCTGCAGGGGATCTTACGCCTCCAGATGAGGTTGTTATTGTTTTTTTGCATGAAAGTACAACCCCTAATATTTATTTTTTAGAGGGGTTTATTGGTTTGGGAGTGGCTAGTCCTAATTCTTTATTACATTTAGGCTATTCATCTCTTCATACGCCTTCACAACCTGTTATTGCCTTTGATTATAACGACGAGGATGTGGTTAAGTTAGGAGGCTTAGATTCAACAACGCCTGGTTTTAGGCTTGGTTCACCTGATTTGATTTATTCAAATCCGGCATTATTTATTTCTGGTAATCACCAGATATCGGATCCATTGCCTGGTTTTTTTACGGATAGGGCTGGTGTTGTTTCAGGAAATTTTGGAATTAGTTCTCGTTTATCTGTTAATACAGATAATGTTAGGATGGCTGAGTTAGCAACGGATGAGTTAGGAACGAATCAGTTTTTTGTGAAAAAAGATGATGGGTATGCAAAGGTTTCTGCATCGGGTTTTCCTTGGAATTTTGATGATGCATCACAAACTATATACTTAGATGATGGAACGTTCATTGGGATAGGAACGTCTCAGCCGGAGTATGATCTACATGTTAATGGTAATTTGAATTTTATTGGGGAACTGGCTGATGGTATTACTTTTAAGGTTGTCGAATCTTTGATTACTAATGAATTATTTTTAACGACTAATAACCAAGCAGAGATTGAAGATATTTATTTGAAATTTAATCATCCTGTCATAGAGTCTCGATTATATGTGAAGAATCAAGATTTGTTTTTGAACTTTAATGGGGTTGATCTTAACCAAACGGATCAATTGGGTGAGGGCACAGGTTTATGTGGTGATTTATTATTGTTTGAAAATTTTAGCCAGGTACTTAAAAGTTCTTATCATGATCCTGCTGGCACAATGGCTCCTTGTTTTAAAAATAATTATACTTCTGATTATTCTGATTATCCAAGGCCTACTATAAATTTAACTTTTGATTTTAGAGGGGTTATCCAAAATTATTGGGAGTATCAAACGGATAAATGGGTTACAAATTCAGATGAATCGGCTCTTGTTTCAACGAATATGCCTCTATTAAGTGTAACAGGAAATTTTAAGCTTGATTTTGATACAAGTACCGTTAATATGGACTTTGTTTTTCCGTATATGGTTTCTGCTAATTCATTATATTATGGGTTTTATCATGATACGGCTATTCGACATAATGGCTCGTATTGGGATGATTCATTTTCATTTTCGGCAGTCTCTTTAAATTTAATTATTACAAATAATAATGGAAATTCTATGCGTGACGAGCATTCTACTATTACCGGTGTTGATATTCGTATTAATAATCATGATCAACAGGGGTTTATCAAAACGTTGACCAATGGATCGGAGGTTGTTGGTTTATATGTTGATGTTGAGTCGGTTACGGTTCAAACGTCGGGAGTTGATACGAGAGGGTATCGGTATCCTGCGATTTTTATGGGAGATGTTTTGATTTCGTCAACGAATTACCTAACTCATGTTACACGAAATTTGGCTATTTTAACTAACAATAGTAATGAATTAAGTCCAACGTATCAGTATTTGTTATCGGTTCAAGGAAGCTTACAGGCGGTTGGTGATGGATCGGGCTTATCTATTTCGCAAGGATTGTTTTCACCTAGCTTATTTGTTAATGCGGGTTTTTCTCAAGCTTTTAATGCAGCGGCTAGTCCTTTAGGCCATCCAAGAGTGGGTATCGGTCTTACAGATCCTAGTGTTGAACTAGAGATTAATGGAGATATTCAGTCTGATTTTTGGGTTGCTGGTGCTGGTTCTATTGTGTCTGAGTATCTTAATCATACTTATGATACATTTATTGTTAAGGATGATGGTTATGTTGGGTTTGGTAAAACCGATGGTAGTGATCTTGCAAGTGTATTATTTTATAAATTGTTTGATGTAGATGCCTTGGGTTTATTTCCAGCAGGCTCTACCTCATATACTTATAAAGCTTATGAGCTGGATGTGATTCCTAATGGGGTGGGGGACTTTACTAATGATGTTACTGGTTTAGGTATTGATTTTCCTATGGATGATGATAATTATTTTGGTTTGGCTTCATCTGGTTTAGAATCGGTTACGCTAAAAGCTTTGGATGTAAATTTGGTTGATGTTTCAATAACTGGCAACCAGGCTATATTGGTAGGGGTTAGTGTTAATGTTACTGATAATGATTCACAAAGTTATGCAGCTGTTTTTTTAAGTGGTAATGTTGGGATTGGTGTTGATGAACCTCTTTATGCGTTACATGTTAATGGGGATATTCGTACTACTTCAATTAATCATATTGAACAGCATATTACACCAACAGTTAATTATTTAACGGTGGATGACTTGGTAATGGGTAATGGTTATGGCGCTACGTTTCAATCGATTACTGCGAACCGTGTAACGGTTAATATGTTTGGTTTTGATACAAATAAGATAAGTTTTAATTTTGATGGGCTTGAAACTACTGCAAGTGATTTAAATTTAAACATAGTTTATGATCTTACTGTAAGTACGCTGAATAAGGTTATTACATTAAATTTAAAAGAGGGCGAGTTGATTATTTCAGATCATCTGAAGGCTGTTACGGGTAGCGTAGAATCGAAGGTTACTCTTGTTGAGGGGTCTCCTTATGAGTTTGATGTTGCTTTAGATCTTAAAGCACCCTCTATTAATCTTGATGTAAATCCAGATGTCGATACGAAGATGGATGTAGGGTTATTGGTTGTTTCTAATAATTACGGGAATAGTAGTCATGATGGTGTTCCTGTTTTAGTGGTTGATCAAGATTACTTTTATGTTAATGAGTTGCTTCCAGAACAAGGAGATTATCGTTATCCAGTTAGTGTTCGATTAACGGTTACTCCTGATGCGTTTTCTGTTGCGGATGTTAAAACGTGGAATACAATGGGCTTATTTAGTGGTAATGCTAGTGAGAATAGTTTAGTTGCTACGACGTTTTATCCTCATTTTGATAGTATGAAACATTGGATGATTGTATCGAAGCTTGTGACTCGAAATATTAGCGAAGCGGATGTTTTAACTCAGGCTGCTCTTGATTTAGCGTTTTATCATTTTGAGGATGAGGCATTGCATCAAACAGAGTTTACAGACCCAACTGACTTAGATTATAAACATCCTTTGCTTTATTTATCTGCATCAGGAAATGTTTTATTATATCCTAATAAGGATCAATTTAAAGAGTATGATGACCATGCAAGTTTGAACGTGTATGGGGCATCACGTTTTGAGAATCCACTAGGGGCTTTATATTCAGATTATACGGTTACGATGCCTACGCTTAATGTACCAACGATTAGTACACTAGGTTCGGTAGGCATTGGAAAACTTTCGGATGAGATTATGGTTTTTGGTAGTGTCACTATGAATACTAATCTAGTTATTGGGAATAAGCGTTTGGGGATGAGGGCTATCCGTTTGGCTGATGATTTTACTAGGATTAATCAAGCTAATTCGCTAGCCTTATATCTTGTTACTAAAAATGTGACTAATGAAGCGGATCTTCATATTAATATTCATGATGGACAAACCAATGTTAGTGCTAATTTGATGGCAGGTCTTGTTAGTAGAAATGATGCGGTTGTTATGTTTTCTTCATCTAATATAATTACGCCATCGCCTTTAGATGCTATGACACATTCTAATACGGATTATCGTGTTGACTTTACGAGTCCAACTACTCGTAATCGAGTAGCATTGTTAGCTAGCATACCAGCAGCGGATTCTTTTGTAGATGACTTATTCGTCTTAAATAGTTTGGATATTAGTATTCAGTCACCAGAACATGGGGATTCATTTCGTGTTATTCGTGGTTTTGATTTACGTGTTGTTTCAACGAATTTCAATTCAATAGCTGCTGATATTATAGGTTTACGTGTTTCTATGAATGTACGTGCTACTACTAGTAGTGATTTTGAAGTGGATACGATTGGGTATAAATATCCGGCTATATTTGAAGGTGGGTCTGTTTTGCTTACTTCTAGTAATAGTGATACTGTAGGTACTCCATCTGCTAATTTTCATATTAGTTCTCGTAATATGGGAAATACGACCCCTGTTATCATGGCTAAGAATGCTTTTTATCCGTTTTTAGTTTCGGGTAATTATACGGGGGTAGGGGTTTCCAGTAATACTGCGTTGGATGGGTTATTGATTGTGGATAGTAAGCATCGAAACTTGAGTGAGTCGGATTCTATTTTTAGTATTAAGGATGAGAATGGTGATATGTTTGTTGATATTAATTATGCATCTAATGATAGTGTTACGCTTAATAGTTATAGGTCCTTTCAAAGTCAAACAACGGCTAACTTTATAAGGTTAGATGTAGGGAATCTTCAGTTAAATAATTCGGATGTATTTTTCGTTGATGATGTTAATCAGTTTATTGGTATGAAAGAATCAACGCCTCTTGCACACTTTCATGCTAAAGATGTTTTAACAAAACATGCACTTAATAAAGCGAGAAAAGCCGTTGTTATGAAGCTGACAGGTGATAATAATGGAACCTTAATGGGGTATGATATTTCTTTAAAGACAGATCCCAATAATACAATGGATAATGCTATTGCCAAAGGGCTTGATCTTGATATGACGAATCTGGTTGTCAATAATGGTTCTCGTATTTATGGCTTATATGTTGATGTTACAGATAATATGAATGTTATTAGTTCAGCTAATAGTGTGGTTTTTGTTACAGGTAATGTTGGTATAGGGGTGGATGAACCACGTGATGTCCTTGATATCGATGGGACGTTGTTTGTTAAAGGAGATCTTAAGACAGCATCTACGGATGTTTATTTAAATGCAGATGNTGCTTCTGCTAATTATTTAACTGTTTTAGGAGGTTTAGAGGTTAATGCGGATGTGGAATGGACCTCTGTTTATGCTNATNNTTTTGAATTTGATGAGGTTTTTTATCCAACAGGCGAAAAACTTACATTTAATTTTGATAATTTTTTTAATTCAAAGAGNATCACGATTAATCAGTTGACTTTAAAATCAAATGGGTTGTTAATCATTACAAAGAATCTTGTTGTTGGATCAANAAATGTTTCTCTTCATACTAATCAAACAGCTTTTATAGACACGGGTGCTAAAAAAGCGTATATTCGGGATTTGTATTTAGGTAAAACTAGCGGTTCTAGTGATTCTCCAACGTTACGGGTTACAACGTTAAATACTATGGTTGGTTATGACTATATTAATGTTGATGGAGGGATTACTTTAAATGGGACTGCTGGAGTAGAGGGATTAGAGGCTCCTTATTTTCGCTTTAGTGAAACTTCAAATACGCTTAATAATTCATTAACGGTTTCTGGTAATAAGCTATGGTATACTGCTGCTGGGAAAGATGCGTTACAATTAGGGATGGGTTTGCCGTCAGGTCGTGATGGGGCTATTCCCATTGCATCTGTATCTGGGTTAACCTTGAATTCGTCGTTAAGGATTATATCAGAAAACTCAACTGATGCTATTTTTATTCAAAAGCATGATGTTTTATATGTTTCTGGGAACTCTAAAATGTTTGCTACAATTCAACAGGATATAGCGTATCCTGAGGATGGTTTGCAACACATAAACTTTCAACTAGATTATATTAGTCCATCAGATCTGCAAGATTTTGGTGGGGAAAACCTTTCTATGACGGGGTTAAAGGTACAGATTGTAAGTACCAATCCTAATACTGTCGGGGATATTACAGGGCTTGTTGTTACGATGAATAATTTGGTGGGAGATTATTTTTTTGGTGGTTCGGAAGTTAGTGGTAAGTATGCCGCTATTTTTGAAGGGGGTCGTGTTTTATTTTCTCCTACTTTTAATACCCAGGTTCCGACACCTCAAAATGTTGATGTGTATGTGAGTAGTAATATTCATCATGCTAGTAATATAGAATCCGGATATCGAGATTTTTTTGTAGAGCATGGTTCGGATTATGGATTTGCGATTGATCATATTATGGAAACTAGTGTTGCTAATAATAACCTGTTTGTTGATATTGGGGCGAGTCGAAATAGTTTAATTTCTTTGACCAATCAGTATAGGGTTCAAGTTGCTACTGATAACTTGAACTTAGTTCATATTAAGTCTGGTTTAAATGACTTATTTACAATCAAAAATCATACAGTGTTTATGGGTGATACCAGCAATTTTGATGATAGCCTAGGGGTTAGCTTTAATGTCAAAGGATATGGTTTAACGGATATGTTAGTGAGTATGAATGGTTTTTTTGTAGAAGGAGATGGGGTTGTTTTAGCTGAGTCTTATGGAGGAGGGGATCGAACGGCGAAACTTGACTTGAAGGCTAGTGGTTCAGTGCCCAAAAAAATTCAGTGGTCTGATAGCACTAACACGTTTGGGATTGTTTCTCGTAATGGTACTACGGGACATGTTCAGTTTGTTGTTGGTTCTAACTCTATTACCTATGATCAAAGGGTTGATGTTTTTATTAAAACGGATTCTGTAGTATCTAAACCATTTTTTATTGGGCATGAGAACTCTGTTACTGAGGATGTATTTAATATCACTGGTTTTGTTGTTCAGGATAAAGCCAATGATTTTTTTAGTGCCGGTATAACACAAAATAAAAGTCAATTTATGTTTGGGGGAAATAGGTTTGATATTCAGGTTCCAGATAGTTCTGTTTCGGTTTTATCTGTTGAGGCTTTAGATTCTCAGCCTAAGGTTGGTGTTTTTGAGGAGTCACCAAGTGTGAATTTTAGTCTGGGGCGTTTTTCTACTACACAACATTATTTGGATATTGCTGAGTCTACGTTATTTATTGATTCTGATCATAGGATTGGTATTGGCGTTACGGATTTCACGCCTTATGATGATGATACACGATTAGTTGTTGATGGAAAGATGAAAATACAGCGTATTGATGATTCAGCGAGTGCGAGTACTCTGTTAAAGGTTAATGGGACGGTAACGGTTAATGGGCAAAATGTGATTGATCCAAATCGTGTTTTTATGTTAAGGGTTACTCAAAATAATATTCAGGAATTTATTGCTAAAAATATTGTTACAAATTTGAGTATGGATGTTACTAAGAATAATTTAACAGGGTATGAGATAGAGATCAGTAGCAAGAATAGAACAGGGATTTTATCTCAAGCCCATTATGGGCTTTATTCAGATGTGACAGGTATAGATGCAAAAGCGTCTGAGGGATCTTATAAATTTGCAGGTGTTTTTTATGGTAAAACAGGCGGTATTTTGGATTCGAAATTTGTGATTGATTTAGTAGACAAAAGTGATTATTGGACTTTTCATAACAAAAAAAACACCAACTCAGGCTGTATTGATCAAGAAGAGCATAGTTCTGGATATCCAGCTTGCTTAGAAAATATTAATTACTTATATCCATTAACGGTGGTTGCTTCTAGAAATTTAGAGGTTGATAATGAGTATGTTGCCTTTAGTATTCCAGCTTCTACTTCTTCTTATTCTTATGATTTAGCCATTATACCTCTTGGGGTTACCAAAAATAATCAGAATACAGATAAAAAAACCATGGGAGAGTTTGATAATAAGCTTAGTATGCGAAGTTTTATTAATGTAATTCCTGGAGGCAGTAATAATGTTTCCCAATTACAGAGTTACTTAAATACTATTTGGGTTGCATTAACGGACAAGACACCGAAGTTTGTCGATCAATATGGACAGGTTCAGTATGAGGACTCTATCAATTATTCAGCTAGTAAATTTTCAGTTACTAAAAAGAGTGATTTTGATAAAAGTCAATTTTTTCCTGTTTTAGATTCTGTTACTGAAAATGTGCTCGCTGTTTTAGAAAATTTTGCTACTCAAAATGTTTTTGCGTTTCGGGTTACCTTTAATTATGATGTTACACAAAATAATCTTTGTGTGATTGATGATCGACTGGGTGTTGTATGGGATTCAGATCGTCCTAACATGTTGAATGGAGATTGTGCACATAATGAGCTGGTTAATTATTCGACGAGCCCTGGTGCTAAGAGAATGTTTCCTTTGGCATTTTCGACTAGTCATGATCCTGCGTTTATGCAACCGTATAATGTTGCTAGAGTAGGTATTAATTTAGTAACGCAAAATACTGCTTTTTCTGCCGGAAAGGTTGATTTTACGGAAACGTTGGTTATTGGGAGTTATAAAGGGGATGATGATAATAAGTATGATTATTTCAGCACGGCTGAGTTAGTCAAAGAAGGTGGACTTAGCGCTTTTCCTTCGGATACGTTTTTAAAGGCTCAAGGGTTTTTTGAGGATTTACAGACCTATTTGGCTATTTATTCTGGAAATAGTATGTATTATCATAGTACAGAAAATATTCATGAATATGTAGAGGCAGATCAGCATAGTATAACGGTTCAAAAATTTGAAGGTATTCGATATCGCTATATGTCTTATAAAACACGTATGCAAGATGTGCGTATTGGTCAATATATGCCACAAACGGATGGATCAGATGATAAGACGAATCTTGAGGCTAATGTATATTTTTCTGGAGGTCCTTGTGTTTCACCTTCTCTTATTTCAGAACCGGATTGTTCTGAAAATGAAGATGTGTTTACTATTGGACGAGAAAATCCTGAGCCTGAAGGGGAAAATCAATACCCTTCTTATTTGAAAGTTGATATGGAGGAACTTAATGATGTGACAGAGATTCAGTTTAGTGTTGGTTTTGATGATGATAATGCTGTGTTTAACGCTCCTTTAATTGTGGGAGGGCATGGGGAGACAATGTATGTTGGTATGGGAAGAAACTTTGGTGACTATTCTAAACCTAAGGCATTGCTTCACGTAAAGGATTATGATGATTCTTCTACGAGTGGGTATGTTGATTTTTTCGAGGTTAGTTCTATGGATGACAGTCGCTTTCTTTATCCATCAAGAGGAAATAAAGCTATGAAATTTGATTCCAAAATTTATAGTGTGGATCATTTAGGGGTGCCGACTGCTATTAGAACAGCGGCCCAGGAAGGTGCTGGATGTGATGGAGATTATCGAGTGTATGAGAATGGTAAGGTGTGGGCGCAGTTTGAGGAAGTGGGGGAGGGGCTCTTTGTAGCCCCTAGTGGTAGTAATGCAGCTTTGTGGGAAAAGCGTAATTTAACTGAAGGACAGTTTCCAAGGAATGTTGAGTGGGCTGCTTCCCCAGGGACGGTTATAGATTCCATCGAAGTAAACTCGAATGGAGATCAAAAGAATTTGTATGGTGGAAGCGATTACAACTACACCCCAGTTTCAGACCCTAAAGACAATCAGAAACAAGAATCTGTGTATTCTTGCCATTATTATGCTTGGATTGTGACAGAGGTTTTGGGCGTTGAGTTTAATGGGCTCCCCACTAATAAGACAGAATTAGTCCAAAAAGATTTAAGTAATATAAAGGGTAGCTGTGATGAAGGTTATGGGGGTCCCCTCGTGGAGGTCAATCTAGAACTATATGACTGGGACAAGTTTGTTTCCCACTTTAATGATCGTTGTTACGATCATTTAATGATAGCCAATAATATAGACTCACCCCAAAATTTGGAATTATCTGCAGATAGTTATCGCTATAGACCTCGTGCCCATCATAGTGTATTGGCGGCATCTTCTTACGTGACAACCTATGATGGGGGGACGTATTTAAATTATGCTAATATTGATAGTAGCGATTGTGTAAAGGTTGATTGGGGTGGGTATACTGCTGATCTGATTAACACTAGAGTTACTGCCGCAGTTACTCTTTTTAATTCTTTAAGTCATGATGAAAAAAATAATTGGGATATTATAAAGCAATCTGAAGCACGGGATGGTAATATCGTTGCCGGTTTAGATGATCCGTTATTTTCTAATGCATGTCAGACTGCGCATGTTAATCCTGTTAGAATTCGTAAGATAGGAGATGTGGCGTTTGATGATTCTAGCTATTTAACTAACTTTGAGGCAATAGATTCAAATAGGCCTATATTGGCATTAAATTTTGTTAGTGCTGTTATTAAAGAAGCAACCAATTTTGCTAGTTTTTTTTCTGGGGATAGTTTGGATGCGTTACCTATGGGCGAAATTGAAGGGGTTGAGGAAAGTATTGCTAATTCTGGATTGCCAGGGATACAATTTTCTTCTCCAGGTAGAGATTATGCAGAATATATGATTAAACAAGATCCTAATCAAGTCATGAAGTCTGGTGATGTTGTTGGTATTTTTGGTGGGGAATTATCTTTAGATACCAAGGGTGCTGATACGATTATGGTTATTTCTTCTGCCCCTGTTATTGTTGGTAATTTTCCTGGGGATGATGTAAAGCACTTATATGAATTAATTGCATTTTTAGGGCAAGTTCCTGTTAAGGTTTTGGGCGCTGTTAATCCGGGTGATATTTTAGTTCCATCGGGTCAAGGTGATGGCACGGCTGTGGCTGTTCATGAAGATGCCTTATTGCCAGAACAGTTACCTCTTATTATTGGACGTGCTTGGGAAGGGTATTCGGGTGAGGATATAGCGTATATTAATACATTGATTGGGTTTTCGTTTAATGTTGAGATTATTAATCGATATATCCAAAAAGCAGAAAAGAAACTTTTAAATGAACTTGATGCTACTCATCAATTAGAAAGGACCTTACAAGATCATTTAAAACAGCAGCAAGAGCTTATAGATCGCTTGGAAAAAGCGCTTTCAATGAATAAGGAATAAGGGATGTTAGTACGTAAATTATCTTTATTTTTATCTTATTGTAGATCAGAATGTTCTTTTTCTCATCATACCTGTTCGGCTTATGAAAGTGATTTAAAGCAGTTTTTTTCTGTTTCTAAGTTTGATGAATCTGACTCGTTATCGCTATATTATAATTGGGTATCTAATCAGGGGTTTGCTCCTAAAACCATTCATAGAAAGTTAGCTTGTTTACGTAGTTTTTTTCAGTTTTGTATTCGAGAGGGGTATTGTGAGGCTGGTATTTTATTGGAAATACCTCGTTATTCAGTTCCTGTTCGCTTACCTTATGTTTTGGATGCTCATGTTATTGATCGCTTATTGACGTTTCCGGATGTATCAACTAAAAAAGGCTTGCGTGATAGAGTTTTACTGGAATTATTATATAGTACAGGCATTCGTGTATCCGAATGTGTTTTTTTAAAGCCCTCTCATATTGATTTTGTTGACGGGGTTATTTCTGTTTTAGGGAAAGGTCATAAGCAGCGATTGATTCCTTTAACAACCCGTTCTCAGCACTTTTTGTCACTTTATTTATCTGAATTTAACGATCAAACATGGCTTTTTCAAGTATCATCTAAAAAATCATTTTCTCGTTTTACGGTGTATTCTATTGTTAAGCGATATGTAGATAGGATGTCTCAGGATGTTTCTATTTCGCCTCATAGTTTTCGACATGCTTTTGCAACGCATCTGTTAGAAGGGGGGGCTCGCTTAAGGGATGTACAGTTATTATTAGGACATCGTCATTTAAGCTCGTCTCAAGTTTATAGTCATGTTGCAACTAGCACTATAAAAAATAAGTTTTTACAGGCACATCCTAGGGGAATGGCATGAGTATTATGTTAATTTTAATGTTAATACTCTCTGTTTGTATTCATGAATGGGCTCATGGCTATGTTGCGTATCTGTTAGGGGATAAAACAGCATTTTATTTAAAGCGTTTAAGCTTAAATCCTCTTCGTCATATTGATGTGGTAGGTTCATTATTAGTTCCATGTTTACTAGTGATGTCAGGAACTCAGTTTGTGTTTGGGTGGGCTAAGCCGGTTCCTGTTAATACACAATATTTTAAACGTCCTAACTATGATATGCTATTAGTGGCTATGGCCGGTCCTTTAGTAAATTTTCTGTTAGCTATTGTTATGGTTATGATTATGAAATTTATGATTTATAGTTCTTTTTTTGTCTTTGTTACAGATAGCATGATGAAAGTCTGTTTGTTTTTTGTTTATATTAATGTTGTATTAGCTATTTTTAACTTAATTCCCATTCCTCCTTTAGATGGATCGTATCTTTTTTTACATCTTATTCCTCTTAAGTATCGGGATATTATCTATCAGTATTCTATTTTTGGGTTGCTTTTGGTTGTTTGTTTATTATCATTATCTGCTGTTCAATCTTTATTTCATATGGGTGTTAATAAGATTGTTTCATTTTTAGTTTCATTTAAATTAGGAAATTTATTTTATTATGCAATATTTTTATTGTTTTTTTCGTTCTATACTATAGGGTATAAAGGATATTTTATGGATTTAATTATATGAGAAACAGTTTACTTTTTTTAGTATGTTTTTGTATGGTTTTTTTGCTGCCAAATGGCATTGTGTTGGCTCATAATGATGATCATGCTATCGCTATTGATGATTCTCATGAGTTTATTGTGCCTCCTCGGATATCTTTTGATGTAAAATTGGCAAATTCGTCGGGCCCCTTACAGGGAAAGCATTTTGTTACTATTCGTATTGGATCTGAATCTGATATTGATGAGAATTATGATATGAGTCCTTTTCGTTGGATTCGTTCTTATTCTAATGTTTTATTTGAAAATGGTGTGGCAAATTTTATTTTAGGTGATGATGCCAATCCAATATTGCCTGGTGATTTAAGTGATCCTGATACGGTTATTCAAATTGAAGTGAATCAATTAACAGCGGCCTTTCCCTTACCGTCTGTTCCTTATTCTATTTATTCGCAAAGTAGTCTTTATGCTGAAGAAATTTTAGCTGAAAATATTATTGGTGATTTTGTTACAACGATGAATGTTAGAAATGATTTGATTGTATCGAGTAATAATGGACTTGCGCTTTATGTTGATAATGCTAATCAACGGATGGGTGTGGGAAAAATGCCTGAGGACTACAGTTTAGATATTGATGGTAAGATTAATGCATCAGGATATTTTATTGATGGACAGTCTATTGAGTCGATTTTTTCTTGGGAAAAAAAGAATGGTAATTTGTATTATAATAACGGTTCCGTTGGAATTGGTACTAGTGAACCAGAATTTGATTTACATGTTAGTGGCAATATTAGTGCTCATGAGTATTATATTTATGAAGGTAATGAGTTTAAGAGCTTATTTGATGTTTTATCAGCTCAAGGTTTAAATTGGAAGACGGATCATAATCAGGGTAGTAGCTTAGGTATTTATTATGCGGTTGGGAATGTTGGTATTGGAACCTCTGAGAATGTTGTAGAATCATTGGTTGTATCGGGTGCTATTAAGTTGTCTGAATCTGTTCAGACGGACCCTGTTAGGAAAGGGACTATTGAATATAGAGAGGGAGATTTTTATGGTTATATCGATGATGGTGTTCCTTTTTCTTTAACAGGGATTCGGATAGATCCAAATTCTTCGGCTATTAATTCTGGTGCTATTCCAGCCGGAAGTATTCCTTATTTTGTTAGTGATGACTTTTTAGATGTTACGAAAAACTTTCGTGTTGTGACGGATAATAATTTTTTTGGTATTGCGATTGGGACGGATAATACAAGGGCTGCTTTAACGGTGGTTGGGGATGGGCAGTCTCCTTATTTTGAAATTTTATCATCTACGAATGATCCTGTTTTTGTTGTAGATCGTAATGGTCGTATTGGTATTGGGACAACTAATNTCCTNGANANTNTANCATTNAAANTTAATGGGATTTTAGATGCGTCTGATTATCTTAAGAATGGAGGNNCTTTATCGAATAGTCTTTCAGAAAATTCATTTTGGAATATTGGGACAACTCATTATGGNGAAAGTAATTNGGTTGCAACCGATTTGTTTTATTCGGCTGGGTATGTTGGGATTGGNACTGACTCTCCAAAGAATATGCTTGAATTATCTTCTAGAACAGATGAAGTTGCGTTNACNTTTGATATTAATGATACGGATTTATTTACAATTGGAATTACTTCAGAGAATGCCTCAACATTTATTATTTCTCAAGGNAGTAATTTAGANGTNCCCATTTTTTCTTTTTCAACGTCGAATATAGGCATTGGTTTGGATGANCCAAAAGTTTCGTTACATGTTAGNGGAAATGCAGGGTTTTTAGTGGAGGGGATTCGTGATTTAACTTATGATCTTAGGGAAAGTTTAGGGAGTGATCCTGTAACTGGNTCGGCTATGTTTTATTANCCTGTTAGNTCGGTTTTTAGAGCGGGTTATGCGTCTGATTTAGAATGGGATGTTAATCATTTGGGTGCTTATAGTGCTGCTTTTGGTTATAATAATACGGCTAGTGGACTTGCTTCTTTTGTTGGGGGTGGGTATGAAAATATTGCCTCAGGAGATTATTCGGTTGTTCCTGGTGGAAAAAAGAATATAGCTACGGGTGATTATAGTTTTGCAGGGGGGTATTATGCTAGTGCTTCACATGATGGAAGTTTTGTATGGGCGGATACGACTTCTTCAACTAATCGCTTTGAATCTTCTCAAAAGAATCAGTTTTTAATTCGAGCTTATGGCGGGGTTGGTATTAATACGAATCAGACGGGTGATGCGGCTNTTGTNATTCAGAATGAAGGTNCTGGGGATATTTTAAAACTTTTAGGAACGGCTGAAACTAATGAGTCTGTGGCTGTTTCTTCAAAAGGTCAGTTTGTGATTGGNAATGCGCCTATTTCAGGGGCTCATGAGGATATGAAATTGGCTGTATCAGGGCGTGTTGGNGTGGGGAGTACGGATCCTGATGCTTTACTTCATATTCAAAATACTAATGATGCNCAAGCTTATTTGATGTATGTTAGAGGTTCTAGTAGNACGAGTCCTTCTTCTAATGTTTTTGTTATTACTAATACGGGTAATGTTGGGATTGGTACCGCGTTTCCAACAGCAAAGTTAGCGGTTAGTGGTAATGTTAAGGCAGATAGNTTTTTAATGGTTGATCCTGATGATCCTAGTGCNGTTATTAAGTTNCANCCATCNAANGGATCNCCTTTTACTATGTATACGGGNGAGGGTCGTTCGGATGCGTATCGTTTAGAAGGATTTATTGGGCTTGGGACAATGANNCCTAATAGTTTGTTAGAGTTATCGAATCAAAATACGGTTGGAGCTATGCCTATTATTACCTTTGATTATTTGGATCAAGATGTTGTTCAAATGGGATTAATCACCTCTAATGAGGGTGTGGGGTTTGCTATTGCGTCAGAGATGAATTTTACGTCTNAAAATGCTNCCTTTGTTGTAACGGATAATNNGATTATTATTGGTAGGGGNNTAGTTCCTGCTAATNCTGATTTTTCTATGGATGTTAGTGGTAATGTCAATATTGATGGNAAGTTAGCGATTGCTACGGATAGTGTTCATGCTGTTTATGATGTTTTTGTTGGAGGGAGCTTGGCTGTTNCAACGTTAAATGTTGCTGGCGTGGACTTTAGTTTTCCTGAGGATAGTCCATGGAAAACCAATGGGACACATTTATATGTNTCTGATAATTATANGGTTGCTATTGGNACTGATAATGCGACAGAGGCATTGGTTGTGAGNGGATCTGTNAGGGTTAGCAATTTAATTATAAGTGCTAATCAATTTNAGTTAGATGGGTCTTTAAGTGTTGATAGTGTTAATTTTCAGGATCAATCTATTACAACTCAGAGTGCTAAGCTTCTTGTTGATTCAGGAGAGTTGGTTTTTCAAAAATGGGATGGTTCAACGAAAGCACTGTCCTCTCCTTTACAGGCAGTCGATGCATTGGGAGATCTATCAGGACCACTTGCTTTTTGGGTAGATGATACAACCATTTCTAAGGCTCCTTTTTATTGGGATGGGATTCAAAAACAATTGGAGATTACATCAAATATTTACATTCGAACGGTTGAAGTTCAAGANAATGGNTTAGAAGTATCAAGCAATGTTTCTTTTTTNGATACTATTGGTTTATCTATTGACACAACTCTTGATCATAAGGGCGCCTCTNGTTCTTCATCGGATTATTCTATGTATAAACTTGATTTGGANATTGAAGANGATTGGGGAAAACAAGGGGGNGTTACGGTTAGAGGTCTTGATTTAACTATAAAAAATGATGATGNTACTTTGATTTTAAATCAGGCTTCAGTGGTTGGGGTTTATGTTGATGTTACGAGTGTTAATGTTCAGGATGATCAGANAGGTAATGCCTATGCTGCTAAGTTTTTAGGAGGNAATGTGGGGATTGGGGTTGAAGATCCTTCGGTTGCATTAGAAGTGAATGGTGTTATTTCTGCTAATTATTTTAATCTTTCATCAGGTGTTTCAATTGATGAATTAACTATTAATGAAGCGGCTAAAGCTTTGGTTGTAAAGNANTATGGGCTTGTTCCTAGAGTTGGNATTGGTACGCTTGANCCAACTGTCAGTTTGGATGTTGTGGGANNGGTTTCAGCAAACTTTTTAAGCGTGTCAGGCTTAGAACTTGTAACAATGAATATTGGGCCTGGAGCTTTTAGCATTAATTCTTCAGGTAATATTGGAATTGGTACNNATACGCCATCATCTTCTTTTCATATTGTTAGGACACTATCAGATAGTAGTAATCCCTATATAGCAGAAAAAATATCATTAGAAATTGATGGAACAACGTTAGTTGGGCAATCGTATGTTTTTGAGCAAAATCTTACGGGTTTAAGTTTGGATTTAGATACNCTTGATAACTCTAGTGTTCGGGATAAAAGCGTAAAAGGAATTGATATTGATTTGGTATCGGTTAATCTTACAGGAGNNNCTGCTAAAGCCTATGGTTTATATGTTGATGTGGGTGTACCTGCGAGTGCTGNTGAAAAGCGTTATGCGGCTATTTTTAAGGGGGGANATGTTGGGATTGGAACATCAAACCCGACAGAAGCCTTAACGGTTNNTGGGNCTATTAAGGCTGATAATCTCNNNTTGTCGGAGGCTGTTATTATTAATAATGNGATTACGGTTAATANCCTATTAACGGTTGAGNGTGNTGCTACGTTTAATAATGTTACAGTTAATACTATTTATGTTAGTGATAGCTTTCATGCTNATACTATTTCTTTTTCTAATGCAGATATTAATGTTAATCATGCTACGTTTGATACGGTTACTGCTAATAACATCATCGGGGTGGTTTCTGCTNAGATTGACNNTGTTTCTGCTAATAATNTAGAGGTTGATACGGCTATTTTTTCGAATGGTTTAACTGTTGCAACAACAAACTTTCAACCCAATATGTTATTTGTGGANGGTTCAATTAGGGCTCAGAGTGCTGTNTTTAGTTCANCNGTTGAGGTGCCTACTTTTTCGGTTGATAATGGGNNTACNTTTTATGTTGGTGATNATAAGGTAGGGATTGGTACTAATCGTCCAGAGTCACGTTTACATGTTGTTATTGATGATNNTAACGGATTTAGTCAAGGTGATACAGANACATGGAATGCTTTTAGACTTGGTGCAGATGCTATTAGTGATGGCCAAACGATTGGATTATTATTTTCTCCAGAAGATCAGGTATCTAGTAATATAGGATCGGGTATTTTAGCTCAAAGGCGTGAGTTTGGAGAATCTAATTTACTGTTTTTAACGGATCCAGTGGCTGGTTCTCCTAAAGTAAGAATGATTATTTCATCAGAGGGTACGGTTGGTATTGGTAATATTGGTGATCCAGAAACCTTTTCATCGGTAGATTCTAATGGAGATCCTCATCAATTACATGTAAAGGGTACGGCTAAGTTTGAGGGTGCTGTTGCTGTTGATCGACTGGAAGTGGCAGATATTTATGGGGAGAGTGGGTCACTTGTTATTAGTGCTAATCAAGGGATTGGGTTTAATGGAAATGTTATTTTTAACCGAGAGGTTGTTCTTGAAAAAGGGCTTGTTTTTACGGATTCCATTGTAGAAAAAATTGATCCTAATCTTGTTGCTGCTTCGGCTGGGTATTTATATGTTTATGAGGATGACTTGTATTTTGTTAATAATACAACATCAAAAAATCTATCGGCAGCTTATACGGGTAAGCCAGGAAAAATTCCTGTGTATGATTCTAATGGGGCTTTAAGTGATGGTTTTCCGTTATCTTTTGATAATAATATGCTAAGCATAGGGACTGTCAATGCGTTTACACAGTTTAAGATTGAGTCTGTTATCACTCCAAATACTAGTGAAGCCGTTCAGGAAATTATACTTACGTTTAATAGAAGAACAGGGACTAATACTAAATTTATTGGGCTTAATATTCAGATGGATGGCGTTTCAGCATCTGGATCTACTCTTGAGGGTCGTTTAGGCGATAATGAAACGGCTATAGGGGTACATGTTGATTTATCTGACTTGCAGGGGAGTTCTGCTAATTATAATAAATATGCTGCCATTTTTAATGGAGGAAATGTTGGTATTGGTACGACAGCTCCTTTGGCATTATTACATGTTCAAGCGGTTAATTCGAATGATTTATTTCGTGTTGATGGGGATGCTGGTTATTCATCTTTTATGGTTTCTAGTACAGGTAATGTTGGAATTGGAACTATTCAGCCTGATGCTTTAGTAGAGATTCAGAAGCCAGATGCTAATTTTTCAGATGATTTATTTAAAATTGTTTCTAGTAATAACTTAGCGCTTGTAAGGGTTTCTTCTAACGGGGACGTTGTTATTCGTGGGGATGTTTCAGCCAATTTAGGTGTTTTTAATACAGTTAGTGCTAATGGTTTGTCGATTGCAGGAGGGATGTTTTTTGTTAGTTCCAATGGGGATATTGCGATTGGAACGGATAATGTTGATCAGGGATCGGTAACGATCTATAAAACAATTGATAGTACTATGGCTTTACCTTATATTGGTGAAAAACTAGATGTTATTATTGATTTTGAAGGAGATGGTAGTAGTGCTGGTTCAGGTAATTTTGATTCTAACTATACCTATAATGCGGATTTAACAGGGTTTGATATTATGATTCAATCTGAGGCTAATAATTTATTTGGTTCTAGCGCTAGCTCTGTTGCTACGGGTGTTAGTATTAATATGAGTAACTTGATGCTTGGAAATAATGCTACAGTGTATGGTCTTTATGTTGATGTGGGAGATGAGGGTGCAGGAGAAGGGTCTCGTTATGCGGCTTATTTTAATGGTAATGTTGGAATTGGCACGATAACCCCTACCTATTCGTTAACGGTTAGTGGGAATGTGTATAGTACGGGGTTGATTGTTGAAGGGAATGTGTCGGCGAATCGTTTAACGGTTAATCGTGTGGTTATAAATAATACACTTACTGTAAGTGGTGGGGATGTTACGATTAATGGGAGGTTAACGGCTGAGACTGTGACGGTGAATAAACTTGTTGTAAATGATTCGGTACAAGCTGGTGAGGGGATTTATGATTCTGTAACGGTTAATGAGAGGTTATGGGTTCCTGATACGGGTACGGTGATTGTAGGGACGGACACGGATAGTATAGCATCTGATTATATTATGCATGTTTCAGGAAATGTTACGGTTAATGGGATGCTAGAGGTGGATACATTAGCGGTTTCTATTATATCTGCTAATAGTACGACTATTAATATAAGGGGCCATGTTAGTGCTAATCAATTGATTTCTGCAGAGGCTATTAGTCTTAACATGTTGCAATTTACAAATACGTATGATAATTCTTCATCGATTCCTGCTAAGAGTGTTTATGTTAAAGATGATAATTTGTATTTTAAAGGCTCGTCTTCAGGAGCTGATGAGGTTGATTTAACATCATTTTTAACTTCAGGACTATCCAATAGAATTCCTGTTTACAAGGATGCTACATTAACATCAAATGCCTATGCCTTATCTTTTGATAATAGTAGTTTGATTTTGGGAGATGATGGTTCGCAAGGGTCTTATCATAACTTAGGGTTAACAATACATGGTCAGGTAAATAATTCAAACGCTTATATTGGTCATTTGGTGGGGGTAACATTAAATGGCGTTAGCGCTGGACAAAATTATACAGGTATAAAAATTAACTTTGAATCTCAGAACTTTGGGAGTCCTAATCAGAATACTTGGGGACGATTATTAGAGGGTGATACAGCTATTGGTCTTCATGTTGATATGAGCCAGTCTTTAGGTGATTATCAAGGGTTTGGTAATAGTATCGCCACACCTAAGAAATATGCGGCTCTTTTTAATGGGGGCTTGGTTGGGATAGGGACGGCTGATCCTACAGCGGCTTTGCATGTGAAACAATATGAAAATAGTGAAGGTATCAAAAAGGATATTTTTAGGGTGGATGTTTTGGGGATTACGAATCCTGCGTTTCTTGTTGATCAAGAGGGTCGTGTGGGCATTAATACTTCTGATGCACTAGATGCACAATTGATGATTGAATCTACAGATATAGGTCCGTTTGTTGTGTCTAGTAATTCTAAAGTTATGTTTTCAGTAACAACGAATGCGGTTGGTATTAATACTCATGGAAATGCTAATAATGCCTTTTTAAGCGTATCTGGAAATGTTTTATTTTCGGATATATTTGGTATTCCAGCTTTTTATGTGGGAGGTAATAAAACGGCTATAGGTCATATAAGTCCAGTGGCGCTTTTAGATATAAAGCAACCTGGATCTGGGGATGATCATTTATTTAAACTTAGTAGTTCTGATCAGGACCATTTTTTGGTGGATAGACGAGGTGATTTCTATTTTGGAAATTTTGATGATACGACTTTACCTATAAATGGTTTATACGATGTTAATGTTATTAATCCAACACAGAGTATTGTTTTAGTTACAAATCATGACAATCCATTTTTTGGTAGTACTAGTTTACCACCTATTTTATCATCATCGGCTCCCTATGGGTTTATGTCTGTTGTTCAAAATCAGGCTATGTTGTTTATGGGACATGTTACTCAAAATGAATCTCTTATTTTATTTGGGGCTGGTTCTAATCCTACGCTGAATATTGTTGCCAGTACAAATTCTACCGCTACAAATGTTATTGTTATGACAGGTTCTGGTGTTGGTATTTTTAGAGCACCTTCTACTAATGTAGCCTTAAGTGTAAGTAAAAACTTTTTGGTCGGGACTGATACGTTATTTGTTACAAAAAACTATGTAGGTATTGGAAGTACTCAAGAAGATGCTAATGTCAGTTTAAATGTGCAAGGATCTTTAAAAGTAAAGGAATTGGAAGTTACGGATGGCGGGATTAAGATTTCGACATTAAATGTAACAGGACAATTTGATCTTCAGGATACTATAAATCATAACTCTTCCTCTTATACGTCTGCTTTAGTAAGTATTAATTTAAAAACAGATATGAACAAATCATTATATGGGCTAAAAATTGAGATGAACTCGTTAGAGACTGGACCTAATGATGAAGATCCTAAGTATTTAATGGCAGGAAATGCGGATGCTTATGGTGTTTATGTAGATATGTCTGATCTTGCTGTTGCTGGAGTCGGTTCAGGAACCTATACTGAGAGATACTTTGGAAATAAATATGCCGCTGTTTTTAAGGGAGGTAATGTTGGTATTGGGACGAAAGAACCACGGTATCCATTAGAAGTTCAAGGTCAGGCTAATAGTGTTATCGCTGGATTTGGTAGTGTTGGGGGTGGCATGGTTATTAGGGATTGGGGATTAGGTAAAGTGGGGCTTAATGTTATTAATGATTCTGTAAATTCAAATTTAGAACATATTGGGATTACTATAAAAGCATCTGCTACTCAAGGTAATGCCTTTGTTCCTGCTTTAGTGGGCATTGGAACAACGGATCCTGATAAAGCCTTAGTTGTTAATGGGGATATGAGATTGGGTATTAAATCCAATAATCCTATTGAAGGATCTTATGGACGGTATGGTAGTAAATTGTTTTTTTCTGGAGGGCCTAGTTGGGGATTAGATAGTGATAATGGTGATGATTTATTTATGTCTCGGTTTAATCTTTCAGAGAAGGTTTCTGAATTAAGGGTTAATTTTTCTACTGTTAATAGTGATCCTGATGATGAAGCGGGGGTTGCTGCTGGTAGGGATGCTTTTATTGTGGGATATACTAAGGGGACGTATCATCCTGTTTTAAAGGTTCATAATCATTCTAAGGTAACGATATGGGGTGATACTCAAAATTTAACAGCAGGATTAACCTATATTCCGGAAGCTACCTTACATGTTAGGGGATCTGGTTCTACCAATGACTCTGTTTTTTCTCCTTATACAACGGTATTAGAACGAACAGGAGGGGAAGATAGTGGAGTTTTAGCCTTAACATATGATACGGATCATGTTTTAGGTGAGAATTCAAAGTTTATTGGTTTTTATTCTGCATCCACGTTAGTAGGATCTATTGAAGGAAATGGGAATGGCGGGATACGCTATGTTACATCGGGTGCAGATTATGCTGAATATTTAGCAAAAAAGGATACAAACGAATCGTTTGAGAAAGGGGATATTGTTTCGGTTGTTAATGGGGTTATTACGAAGGATACAAGTGATTTTCAGCAATTGATGGTTTTAAGTAGTGCCGCAGCTGTTGCGGGTAACTGGCCTCAAGGAAGTAAAGATGATTTTGAATTAGTTGCTTTTTATGGTCAGGTTCCAACTAAAGTTCGCGGTAAGGTATCAAACGGTGATTTTATTTTAGCAGGTTTTGGGAATGATGGTGTTGGGATAGCTAAATCCTATGATTCATTGACCATTCAAGATCGAGGACGTATTGTGGGTAGGGCATGGGAATCATCTCGAGAACGTGGTGTTAAGCTTATCAATACGGCTGTTGGATTTGCTTTTGGACATTATTCTTTAAATGATGAGATGGATCAGTTAGATAGCCTTAATCAAACATTAGATACCATTCGTTCTGAACGAGAGGCTTTATTAACTAATTATCAAGTTACGTTAGAAAAACAGGCTCAGCATATTGATAGGTTGTTATTAAAACTTGAAAACGCTCGTTAACTATTGTTGGCTTTGTGTTGTTTGTGTGATTGATTTTTTCAATCAATATTTTTTTTTGAGTAAAAAATGCTTTGATTGGTGTTTTCGGGAAGTAAAATGGCTTTTGTTTTCTATTGAAGGTGCTTGTCAACACTCAGGCCATTGCTGTCGATCTATTACGATTTGTTATGATGGGTCTTATGTAACAAGCGTATCACGTTTTAATGATTTGTGTCGTAAAGATTCTGTACTGTCTCGTTTTAGTCCAGTATCTAACAATGATACGATTGAGTATTTTGATTGTCGTTGTTTGACGGATAATAATATCTGTTCTGAGTATGAATCGAGGCCTTTATTTTGTGTTCAATATCCAGATAATATCATGCTGTCGGATGCTGTGTTACATCGTGGTTGCGGTTACTTTATTACACAACGATTTTCATTGCCATTTTTTTCATCTAATAATTTAAAATATAATATTAGTGTTTTTAAATTTAATAATTCCGTTAAATTTTAGCTTTTTAATAGTTGATTATAGGTGTTTATTTATAGTCATAATTAAGTATTTAATGTGATTGGTATAAGGTATATAATAAAGCTTTAAAAAAATTTGGGAGTATTATTATGTCATCAATTAGATCTGATATATCACCATTAGATCGTTTTCAAAGTTTTATTGTGTTTGAACCTGCGTCTATACGGATATCTGATAATGATATTTTGTATATTGGTAATAACGTTCAAACGTTATTTGATGAAAGCTTTGAAAAGGTTTCGTTGTTACAAAATGATATAAAAATGAAAATTTTGTTAAATAAATTTGAGAAAATTGGGAATATGCTTAGTTTGTTAGAATCTCATGATAATGTCATTATTACAAAGTTTTTTGATCGTATATGGAGACGATATTCATATGTGAGTCATTTGGGGGAATCACTTTTTTCTTTAGATGTTTTTTTAGATTTTTTTCCTAAATTTGATAATCAGTCTGATAAAATAGTTGCACAACGTATTGATGTGAATCTTGATGAATTTGATGAAGATAAAGATGAAGATGAAGATGAAGATGAAGATGATTCTGCTGCTGCTGATGATGGAAATGGAGAACAATAGGGTAATTTGTAATGATTTATGGTGTTATCGTGAAGGATTGTTGTGTTTATTTTGTTGATTAGACATGTCTCATAAATTATCGATTGGTATTGTGGGATTACCCAATGTCGGTAAGTCCACGTTATTTAATGCTATTACACAAGCAGGTGTTGCTTCTGAAAATTACCCTTTTTGTACCATTGATCCTAATGTTGGGGTTGTTTCGGTTCCGGATTCCCGTTTAGATGGGTTATCTTCTTTATCAGGTTCAGTTAAGGTATTGCCAGCAACCATTGAATTTGTTGATATTGCTGGTTTGGTAAAAGGGGCGTCTAAAGGGGAGGGGTTAGGGAATCAATTTTTGTCTCATATTCGGTCTACTTCTGTTATTGCTCACGTTATTCGTTGTTTTGATTCAGATGATGTCACCCATGTTCATGGTTGTGTCGATCCTTTAGCGGATTATGATGTTATTATGAGTGAGTTAATTTTAGCGGATGTATCTGTTTGTGAAAAACTCTTAGAAACGTATCAGAAAAAGTTAAAGCAAGACAAATCCGTCCAAGCCATTATCGATGTGTTATCGTTTCTTTTTGATCGCTTATCTAATGGCATGTCTATTAGAAACTGTGATTTAAATGAGGATCAGCTTGATTTAATTTCTTCGTTTCAGTTTATCACTCAAAAAAAACACTGTTTTGTTGCTAATGTATCAGAAGATTTATTACATGATGATAATGATTATGTGAAGCAATTAAAAGACTTTGCTAATAAGGATAATACAGATGTAATTGTTGTATCAGCTTCTTTAGAACAAGAGTGTGCGGCATTATCTATAGATGAAAAAAATGATTTTTTAAATGAACTTGGTGTAACGTCTTCTGGTTTAGATCAATTATGTTTGGTTTGCTACTCTTTGTTAAATTTACAAACTTATTTAACGACAGGTCCAAAAGAAACACGAGCTTGGACGATTACAAAAGGAATGACGGCCCCTCAAGCGGCGGGTGTTATTCATAGTGATTTTCAAGATGGTTTTATTCGGGCCAATGTTATTGGTTATGATGATTTTGTTTCTTGTGGTGGGTTTAAACAGGCTAAAGATCAAGGCCTTTTAAGGCAAGAAGGGAAAGACTATGTTATGGTTGATGGTGATGTTGTTGAGTTTTTGTTTAATGTTTGATTTAATGTTACTTTCTTATAGGTATCTTTAAATATAAACGAAATGGGACTATGGATGGGTAATATGCTGCTTGTTATGAAGGGAGTTGCTCTTGGTATTGCTAATATTATACCGGGGTTAAGTGGCGGTACGGTTGCTGTTGTTTTAGGTATTTATCAGGTACTTATTGATTCATTGGCGTCATTGTTATCATTTAAAAAAAGAGACTGTATCGATTCGTTTATTTTTTTGATGTTAATTGGGGTTGGGGTTGTGGGAGGGGTGTTTTGTTTTTCGTTTATTATTGATTGGATTTTACTTCATTATTTAGAATCAGTTTCATTTTTTTTTATAGGCGTTATTTTAAGCTCAATTCCTTATATTATGCTTTCTGAGTCTATTCAAATTGTTACAGTTTCTCGTGTTTTCTTATGTGTATTAGGTATTGTTATTGGGATTAGTCTTGTTATGGCTAAGGGTTACTTTTTTGCTGAACATTTTGTTACAGATGTTTCAGCTGGGTATTTATTTTTGTCGGTTATGATTGCGGCTGCTACTATGATTATCCCTGGAATTAGTGGGTCTTTGGTTTTAGTTTTATTTGGAACCTATTCTTTTGTTATTGCTTGTATTAAGGGGATGGTTTGGTTTGATTTATGTATTATTGGAGTGGCTGTTTTAGTGGGTATTTTTGGGTGTTCAAAATTGTTGCATCTATGTATTAATCATTATTTTCAGCTTACTATGAGTTTGGTGATAGGGTTGATGTTGGGGACTATGCCAGGTATTTATAATGGTTTTACGGATGCATTTATGTTTTTGAATGTCATCTCATTTGTTATTGGAATTGCTGTTGTTTGGAGTGTTAAGATTTTCCGTTAATTATTTGATACTATCTCTTTTTTTGGATGAAAAATAACGGTTTCAGGGTTTTTTAGATATGTTTTTGCCGTTTCTATAATCATTTCTTTGCTTATAGATTCAATGATTGAGTCCACTTTTTGGCTATGATTTAGGTCATTTAATAGTAATTCATTGGCTGCTTGTAATAAGATTAATGTATCTGTAGAAGATGTTCGATCTTTGTAATAGAACTTTAATCTTGCTATGGCTTCATCCCATTCTTTTTGGGAGGCTGGTTTTGTTTGTAATGATTTTATTTCTTCTAAAATAATGGCTTGTACGTCTTTCCATGATTCTTCATTTGTTAGGGCATAAATATAAAATGCACCTGTATCTAATCCATTAAAATTAATCCCATGTACAAGATATACAAATCCTTTATCACGAAGTTTATTATGCAGTCTTCCTCCTGGGTAGCTTGCTCCTGATAATAATGTATCAATAATATCTAATTTTATTTTTTCTTTTGTATTTAATAGGGATGTTCCTTGAAAGCCCATAAAAAAAGAAGTTGTTTGAAATTTATGTTCTAGGTGTGTAATGTTACTATCTTTTTTTACAGGAATATCGTGTTTATATGGTGTTGGGCTGATTGTGTTAAATGGATTGTTTTTAATTAATGCTATTAAATTTTTTTCGTTATAGTTTCCCATAATGCTAATAATCATGTTTTTTGGATTTAGCAACTGGTGATGGAATTCTTTAAATGAATGCGCATTTAGGGGTTTAATTGTTTTTAATTCTCCTGCTGAGGGTAAACTATATGGATGATTTTTCCAGAATTGTTTTTTAAATGTATAGTTTCCATAATTAAACCAATCATCATTGCGTTGTTTAATGATGTTTTCTTGTTTTCTTTTTGCTTCATGGATATGGATATCTTTAAAGGTTGCTTGAAAAAAGGTGTGAAAAAACAAGGGGGCTAATATAGGGGTATCTTCTTTTAGACAATCTAAGGTGTAATATAACGTGTGGTAGCCATGGTTAGCACTCATGCTAGCGCCGTTATTTTCAATCATACTTTCGATTTGTTCTTTGGTATATTTTTCTGTTGAGGTCCCTATTAATTTAGCGGTTAAATTTCCAATTCCGTTGTTTGTTTTATGTTCACTGATGATTCCGGCTTTTGACATAATTTGTATTTTTGTTGATTGTGAGTTCTTGTTTGGATGCAAGATAATTCTTAACCCATTATCAAGTGTTATTTTTTTGGGTTGATTTTTCTGGGATAGGATTGGATTATTATCCTTTTTTTTCTTCGGTGTTATGGGGATGCCAATGGTTGTTATCAAATGATCAAAGTTTAGGTGTTTGTTAGCTGTTTTTTTAATATCTTTTGCTGTTATTTTTTTAAAGTTGTTTGCATAAATATCAAAAAATTGGGTTGTATTAGAATATAAAAAAGACATGGCCAGACGTGTTGTTTTATCTTCGATAGAGGTAATACTTAAAATGTTTTCAGCTAACTTTTGTTTTTTTGATCGTTCGATTCTTTGATTGTTAAATGATTTTTCTTTGCTTTTTTTTAGGATAGCCATGGTTTCTTCAATAACCTTAGGGATATGTTTTTCGTCTGTATCAATCAGAATTTCGAAATATCCTTTTATATAGGCTGGGGTATAAGAACTGGTTGATACTGAATAAGCAATTTTTAGTTCTTCAACAAGTTTTTTTGTTAATATAGATTGGTTTCCGTTTCCTAATATGTAATCTAGAAGATCTAATGTATATAAATCTTTTGAATAAAGATCTACCGTTGGAAATCTAAGGCTAATTAAGGTTGAATTCATATTAATTTCTTTTTTTATGGTTCTTGGATTAAAGGGGTTTGGTTCTTGACTCGTATTAAAGATGGGCTTGGAAACCTTTTTTTCTGTACCAAAGGATGTGTTAATCGTTGTTTTAATGTCATTAATTGAAAGGGGGCCTCCAATAATGAGTATCATGTTGGATGCTACATAATTACGGTTATAAAATTCCTCTAGATCCTTTTTTGTAATGGTTTTAAATTTTTCAAGATACCCAATAACAGGAAATTGAGCGGGATGATTTAAATATGTGTTTTCTTGACTTAAATAATAAAATTTTCGATGAATGTTAGATTGTGTTTTTTCAATTTCTCTTGTAATAACATCTTTTTCTCGTAGGACTTCACTGTTTTTGAAAGAACAGTAAAATAGCCATTCATGCATAATGTTAATAGCCTTTGATGCTTTTTCAGCGGTTGTGTTTATAAAGTAAGCCGTGTGATCGGTGGTTGTGTATGCATTGCTTACTCCTCCCATTAATGATAATGCTTCTTTATAAGTATCTTCAGTGTTTTTAGTTGTAGAGCCGCCTGCTACGATATGTTCTAGATAATGAGATATACCGGTTCCTAAAAACTCTTGTTCATGGATTGATCCAGTTTTAACGATTGTTTTTATGCTGACAATTTCTGAGTTTGGATCATTTAATATAATAACATTTAGTCCATTATCGAGTTGGAATGTCTCTATTGTTTCATCAGCCATAATGGGACTTAATAGTAGCATTAATAATATGAAAATAATATTTAATTTTATTTTAACATCACTCATTGGTATAGCTCCTAAAAAAATTTATATATTCTTTGCTAAATTTGTTAATTATTTTATCATGGGTTTATGCTGAGGGATACGTTATTTGATCAACCTGTGTTTGAACAAGGAAAATTTTGTTTTAATAAAGATGTTGTTGCTGTTTTTGATGATATGGTTTGCCGAAGTGTTCCTTTTTATCATGACGTGCTTTCTATTATGGTAGATATTGTCATAGATTCTTTTGGATCTAAGGATACGATAACGATTTATGATTTAGGCTGTTCTACAGGGAATTTTTTAAAATGTTTGTTATCTCATAAACATCATAACTCTTTTTTTATTAATTATAGGGGGGTTGATAGTAGTGTTGAGATGTTAAAACAATTATCTTTAATTTCATTCGATTCATCTAGGGGGTCTTTACAGTCTATTCATCATGATTTAAATCATGATTTTAAGTTTCATTCTATGCAGGTATGTTTGTTTAATTTGGTTTTACAGTTTATTAATCCTGACAAGCGATTAGCCTTGTTAAGGCAATGTTATCGTGCTTTATCCAAAGGAGGGTTTTGTTTTGTGATTGAGAAAATAGTCTGTGATAATCATGATTTGCAATCGTTATTTACATCTCAGTATCATCGTTTTAAAGAAAAAAATGGGTATAGTAAAGACGCTATTAAGCATAAGGACCGGTCATTACATGATGTTTTAGTACCATTTAGCCTAGATGAGAATAAACAATTACTGATAGACTCGGGGTTTAAGGTTGTTCATCCATTTTTTCAATGGTTTAATTTTTCTGGCTTACTTGCCATAAAGGAATAATAATGAAGAAAAAAGTATGGAATCAATATATCAATTTATTAATTCGTTTAGGATTATCTATGTTAGCAAGTATTTTTATCTTTTTTTCTATGGGCTTACTATTGGCTAATTATTTTTCTTATCCTGAGATTTTTATTGTTGGGGGAACGTTAATTGGGGTTTTTGTTGGGTTTTATTTGATTTATCTTCAATTAAAAGGGTTTTTTTGATGCTTATTCTTGCTCGAAATTTAAAGTTTATTATTAAAAAATTGAATCGGATTATTTTAGTTGAGTTTGTTTCGTTTGCCTGTGTTTTTTATTTTATTGATACACTCTATGTTATTTCAGCTGCTTTAGGGCTTTTATTTAGCTTTTTTATTATTTTGGATTTTGCTTTTTCTGAGTATGCTATTTTACATGGACAAAAAAAGGGGCTTTTTTTTGTATTTTATTTATCTAGGATTTTTTTATATGCTATCCCTTTGGTGTTAGGGTTGTTTTTTAAAAACTATTTTAATTTTTTTGTAATTTTGATATTCTTGTTTTCTTATCAGATTCATTATATTGGATTTGAGTTTTTTAGAAGTTTAAAAAAAATTAAAAGGTAATATTTTAATGGATAATTTAGGTGAGGTATCACAGGCCACTATAACTCTTTTTGGATTATCAATAACCTATAACCCTGTAACTTTTTTAATGACTTGGATTGTTATTGCATTTATTCTTATTTTAGCGTTTTCTGCTCGAAAAAAACTATCGTTAGTGCCAGGTTTTTTGCAATCTATTTTTGAGTTGATTTATGATTTTTTAAAAGAAATTACTTTAGGTACCTTAGGGGATGAGGATGGGAAAAAGCATTTGCCATTTATAATATCGTTATTTGTGTTTATTCTTTGTGCTAACTGGATTGGGATTATTCCTAATTTATTTGCTATGTTTGGGACTTTTCTAGGTTTTTTGATTTCGTTTTTTGATTCTTCAATTATAGTTTCTTTTAATTCTATTTTAGATATTAAGTTGTCTATTCCGGATGACCGTTGGTTTTCATTTTTATTTGATATTCCTGCTTTTGAGGAGCCTACGCGATCGGTTAATATGGATTTAGCTTTAGGCTTATTGGTGTTTGCTGCTGTTCAAGCCTATGGTGTGAAGAATAAGGGCTTTTGGGGGTATTTAAAAAGTTATTATAATGATCCTTTTCCTATGAAGGGTTGGCGCGCGTTGTTTTTCTTTTTAAATCCATTTTTTTATCTTAATTTAATTGGCGCGGTTGCTAATGTTGTGTCTCATTCCTTTCGTCTGTTTGGTAATATTTTTGGTGGAGGAATGATTATCGTTATTGTTTCTAGTTTACTTAAGTTTTTTATTGTGCCAGTTGGTTTGTTTGCGTTTTTTGGGATTTTTGCTGGGTTAGTTCAGGCCTTTGTTTTTACTATGTTAGCCGTTACGTATATTCAGCAACAGCAATAAGGAGATTTTGTTATGATGGTATCTAGTTTGTTTTCGGTTATTGGGTCTGGGATTGCTATGGGTTTAGGTTCTATTGGAAGTGCTGTTGGAGAAGGTATGATTGCTATGAGTGCGGTTGAGTCTTTGGGAAGACAGCCTAAGGCTTCAGCTAAACTTTTACGAATTATGATTATTGCTCAGGCTGTTACAGAGACTGCTGCTATATTTGCTTTAGTTATTTCTTTGTTGTTGTTATTTCAAGCAGGGACAGATTCCTTGTTTAAAGGAATTACCTATTTATCGGCGGGAATTGCAATTGGTTTAGGTACGATTGGAGCGGGTTTAGGAGCGGGTTTGCCGGGAGCGTCTGCGATGAAAGGGATTGGTAAACAGCCTAGAAATTCAGATGTTTTAACGGTTCATATGATTATTGGGCAGGCGGTTACTCAAACATCGACTATTTTTGCATTAACGGTTTCTTTGATTTTGATAATGTTGGCTCCAACAGGAGGCCTTTTAAAAATGGCGGCTTGTTTGGGTGCGGGATTTGCAATGGGTTTTGGTGCCGTTGGTCCTGGTATTGGGGATGGTTTGGTTGCTAGGTTTGCAAATTTAGGTGTTGCTAGAGATCCTAGAAATATGGGACTATTAACTAGAACCATGATAATTGGTCAAGCAATTACAGAAACAACCGATATATATGCAATGGTTGTTTCTCTAATTTTAATTTTTGTAATATAAAATGGAGGTAATAAAATGGAAGTAATAACAGGAGAACAATTAATTAAGGCCTTGGCTTTATTAGCGGCAGGGTTGTCTATGGGACTTGGGGCTGTTGGGCCTGGTATTGGGGAAGGGTTTGTGGGTGGAAAGGCCTGTGAATCGATTGGAAGACGACCTGATGAAGCTAACTTAATTACTAAAACGATGATTATTGGACAAGCAATTTCTGAAACGACAGGTATTTATGCTTTGGTTGTTGCTCTTATTTTAATTTTTGTTGTATAAGGAGTTTAGTAGTGATTTCAATTAATATTTATGAAATCATAATGCAGATGGTTAATTTTTTAATCTTGCTGTATTTATTAAATCGGTTTTTGATAAAACCCTTGTCGGAGTTTATCGAAAAGCGTTCAGGTGATATAAAATCAGATATAGAAGATGCTAAAAAAAATAAAGAAGAATCGGAGACCTTACTGGAAGAGCAAAAAACTATTTTGAATAATGCCCGGCAAGAAGCTAAGGCTATTCGGGAAAAAGCGGAAGAAAACTCTCAAAAAGAGAAGGAAATGATTTTGACTGATGCCAGAAAAGAATCGGATCAACTTTTAAAGCAAGCTCGAAAAGATATTGATTTAGTTGTTGATAAAGCCAAAAAAGATTTGGTTAATGAGGTAGGTGAATTATCGGTTACCTTAGCAGAATCAGTTTTAAAGCGTACGATTGATCATAAAGACAAAGAATCACTTATAGCGGATGGTTTAAAAAAGATTTCGTTATCATGAGACATGTTTTATTAGCGACTCGCTATGTTAAGGCTTTTTCCAATTGTTTTGATAATGATAAAGTAAAGCAGTTACAGGCTTTAGATCGATTTATATCTAAAATTAAACTTGAGAGCGATACTATAAAAATGCTTGATGATCCAACCATTTCTTTATCAAAAAAAATTAAGGTTCTTAATATATATGTGCCTAAAGCTAATAAAATGTTGATAAATTTTTTATCGTTACTTGTTAAGAGGGATCGTTTCTTTTTATTATCTGATATGGAAATAGTTGTTGAACGGATGATTTATGATTTAAAAAATCAAGTGTCTGCTACGGCCTATGCGTCGGCTTCATTGCAGGCTTCAGATCAATCTACTATTATTGCTTATTTAAAATCTTATTTTAATAAAGATGTGGATTTAAATATGATTGTTGATGAATCTATATTGGCAGGTGTTAGAGTTGAATCAAATAATATTATTTTTGATGCGACACTTGATAATTCGTTGAAAAATTTAAAATTAGCATTTCAATAAAAGGAAGGTAATGTTATGAAATTTAAGCCAGAAGAAATTACAGGGGTTATTGAAGAACAAATAAAAAACTTTGATATGAATGTTGAGGAAAAGGAAACCGGCAAGGTTTTGCAAGTGGGTGATGGTATTGCGCGTGTTTATGGTTTAGAAAGTGTTATGTCTGGTGAGTTAGTCAAGTTTGCCTCAGGTGTTCATGGTGTTGTTCTTAATCTAGAAGAAGATAATGTGGGGGTTGTTATTTTAGGTAATGGCTCATCCATAAAAGAGGGAGATTTAGTTGAACGTACTAAGCGTATTATGGATATTCCTGTAGGGGATGCTTTGCTTGGTCGTGTTGTAAATCCTTTAGGAGAACCTATTGATGGGGTTGGCGATATTGATACTACGCTACGTAGACCTATCGAACGTATTGCGCCAGGTGTATGTGATAGACAACCTGTTTCAGAACCGCTTCAGACAGGTATTAAGTGTATTGATACAATGATTCCTATTGGTAGAGGACAGAGAGAGTTAATTATTGGTGATAGAAAAACAGGTAAAACTGCGATTGCGCTTGATACTATTATTAATCAGAAAGGTGGGGATATCATTTGTGTATATGTGGGAATTGGTCAAAAAAAATCAACCGTTTCTAGGGTGATTCAAACATTAAAAGATCATGGTGCTATGGATTATACGGTTGTAGTCAATGCTGCTGCTTCAGATTCTGCTACATTGCAATATTTAGCTCCATATGCGGGATGTGCTATAGGGGAAGAATTTTTAGATAATGGTAAACATGTATTGGTTGTTTATGATGATTTATCTAAACATGCGGTGGCATATCGTCAATTATCGTTGTTATTACGTAGACCTCCGGGTCGAGAAGCGTTTCCTGGTGATGTGTTTTATTTGCATTCACGCTTATTAGAGCGTGCTCTAAAATATTCTGATGAAAAGGGTGGCGGGTCTTTAACGGCACTTCCAATTATTGAAACACAATCGGGTGATGTTTCTGCTTATATTCCAACAAATGTTATTTCTATAACCGATGGGCAAATTTATTTAGAATCTAATTTATTTAATAAGGGAATTAGACCTGCTGTTAATCCTGGAATTTCTGTTTCAAGAGTTGGAGGTAGTGCTCAAATAAAGGCAACCAAGAAAGTTTCTGGACGCTTACGATTAGATTTGTCTCAATATTGGGAAATTGAGGCTTTTGCGCAGTTTGGATCTGATTTAGACTCTGCAACACGGCAGCAGTTGGAAAGGGGTAAGCGACTTATTGAAGTGTTAAAACAAGATCAGTTTAACCCGTTACGTATTTCTCAGCAGATAGTTATTATTTATGCTGCTGTTCATGGGCATTTAGATGATATTGATCTTGATAAGGTGTATGAATTTGAGAAAGAAATTTATTCTTTATTAAATTCGCAACATGCTGATTTATTAGATAAGATTGAAACGGAAAAAGATTTGTCAGATGATATTGTGACGGCTATTCAAGAAATTATTAATGATGTTAGAAAACTTTTTGTAGAAGTATAATCATATGAGTCAATTAAGAGATATTAAAGATCGTATTAATTCAGTCAAAAAGACTCGAAAAATGACTCTGGCTATGAAAATGGTTTCTGCAGCGAAGTTTAAACGCTTTTCAAAATCTGCTGTATCGAGCCGGTTTATAATTCATGAATTAGATTATAATATTAATCAGGTGTGTCATAATGCGGATGGTTTGTTTGATGTGCCTTTAATGGAGCCGGTTGATTCGGATCGAGATTTAATCTTGGTTATAGCTGGGGATAGAGGTCTTTGTGGCGGGTTTAACAGTAATATTTTGAAATTTTCGTCACAGTATATTAAACAATCTGAGAATGATTCGGAGTTAATGTTATTTGGTAAAAAAGCTATTTCATTTTTTAAACATTCTCAAGACCCTATTATAGGATCCTATGAGAATTTTCAGGAAACGTTGAGTATTGATGTTATTGATACTATTGTTTCAGAATGTGTGGATTTATATTTATCTAAAAAGTATGAAAAAATTGTTATTTTATATAATGAATTTAAAACAGCTGTCACGACTAATTTAATATCAAAGCAGTTATTTCCAATTCGATGGGATACAGATGATGATTGTGATGTAGACCAAAATATTATTATTGAGCCAAGTGTAGATGAGGTTTTAGCTGATTTATGTAAATCATATGTTAAATATTCTTTATATAATGCATTTTTAGAAAGTTCTGCTGCTGAGCAGGGAGCTAGAATGGCTGCTATGGATGCTGCCTCTAGTAATGCAGGGGATATGATAGATGAGTTAACATTAATTTATAATAGGCAAAGGCAAGCGCAGATTACAACTGAGCTTTCCGAAATTGTTGCAGGAGCAGAAGCTCTGGTTAGTTAGTTAATTAAGTTAAGGAGATGAAATAATGTCAAAAGGAAAAATAAATCAAGTTATTGGGCCCGTAGTAGACTTTAAATTTGAGTCAGGGCAGTTGCCTGAACAAGGACATGCTATTGAGTTAACTGATCAGGAAGGAAAGAAGTTGGTATTTGAAGTTTTTCAACATCTAGGTGATGATGTTGTCCGAACGGTTGCAATGGATTCTACAGATGGCTTAGTTCGTGGTATGGAAGGTCGGAATACAGAAGCTCCTATTACGGTTCCTGTGGGTAAGCAAACGTTGGGACGTATTATGAATGTTTTAGGTGAGCCTATTGATTTTGATGGCGATATCAAAGCAGATGATCATCTTCCTATTCTTAGGGAAGCCCCTTCTTTTGAAGAACAAAGCTCTGTTACTGAAATGTTTGTAACAGGAATAAAGATAGTTGATTTGTTGGCGCCTTATCCTGTTGGTGGAAAAATTGGTTTATTTGGTGGAGCTGGTGTTGGAAAAACAGTTCTTATTATGGAGTTAATCCGTAATATTGCTATGGAGCATGGCGGATATTCTGTTTTTACCGGTGTTGGAGAGCGGACTCGTGAAGGAAATGATTTATGGCTTGAAATGAAAGAGTCTGGTGTTTTGGATAAAACTTCTTTGGTTTATGGACAGATGAATGAGCCTCCGGGTGCTCGTTTTAGAGTTGGTTTGACTGGATTAACTCAAGCAGAGTATTTTAGAGATCAAGAAGGTAAAGATGTTTTATTATTTGTTGATAATATTTTTAGATTTGTTCAGGCGGGAGCTGAGGTATCAGCGCTTTTAGGAAGAATGCCGTCGGCTGTTGGGTATCAACCTACCTTAGGTACGGATTTAGGGGATTTGCAAGATAGAATTACGTCTACTACGAATGGTTCTATAACATCTGTTCAGGCTGTTTATGTCCCAGCGGATGATTTGACAGATCCAGCACCTGCTACAACGTTTTCTCATTTAGATGCGACAACTGTTTTATCTCGTGTTATTGCTTCTGCTGGTATTTATCCAGCGGTAGATCCGCTTGATTCAACCTCTACTATTTTAGATCCTCGAATTATTGGTCAAGAACATTTTGATGTGGCTAATCGTGTTAAGCAGATTTTACAAAAGTATAAAGAGCTTCAAGATATTATTAAAATTCTTGGAATGGATGAGTTATCAGAAGAGGATAAAATTATTGTATTTCGAGCACGAAAAATACAAAAGTTTTTTTCTCAACCATTTTTTGTAGGGGAGCAGTTTACTGGAATAAAAGGTAAATATGTATCTAAGGAAGATACGGTAAAAGGATTTAAAGGTATTATTGAGGGTGAGTATGATGATATACCGGAACAGGCTTTTGCCTATGTAGGTGGTATTGAAGATGTTATAGAAAAGGCTAAAGAAATTAAGGATATGGATAATGGCTGATACTATGCATTTATCTGTTATTTCTTACGAAGGTGAATTGTTTTCAGAAGATGTTAGCTTTGTTAAGGTTTTTTCTAAAGAAGGTGAGCTTGGCATTTATCCGGAACACACAACACTTGTTTGTGCTATTGAGGATACAGATGTTGTGTATGATTTTAAAGGCGATCATTTACATTCTTTTTATGTTTCAAGTGGCTTAATATCAATTACAAATAATAGATTTGTTATAATGACAGATCAAATGATTTTTTATGATGGTCTTGATGATAAAGTAGAAACTAAAAAATTAAAGGATTTTAAAGAAAAATACGCAAAAGAAAAGCAATATACTAAGAAAATGGATTATCAAAAATTAATTAAACAGTCAGAAGCAAAATTAAGGGTTATTAAACATCATTAAATTGTTTTTGTTATAATAAATTGCTTTAGTTCATTTCCTTCTTTTGTTTTGGGGCAGATTTCTAAAATTAGTTCTTTCGTAATGTACAGTTCTTTTTTTAGGTGATAATATTGTTTTTTTGAAGATACAAGATCATGTAATTTTAGATATAAAAATCCATATTGAAAGAAAAAGAGCGTATTATGTTTTTTAATAAACTCTTGAATGATAAATAGGATTAATTCGATTTGTTCTTTTAAAATATGTTTTATATTATTCATTAAATAATTTTCTAGTAGTAACAGAAAAATTCTAATGGTTTCTTTTTGATTTTTTTCTTGTAACATAATAAAGATGTATAGAGAATGAAAATTTATAAATAATAAATTATTGATTTTTTGTGTATCTGGTATTGATTTTGTTAATGTTGTGTATATTTTTATTATTAATGATATGTTTAAGGAGGTATTGTTTTTTTGTAAAGCACTTTTTAGAAGAATTAATATATCATTTATTTTTTCTTCTGATAGATTTTCGCTTTCTATCATACTATAAATAGTATTTAATATGTTATTTTCATTTGTTTTGGTATTCATTTTTTCTAAGTTAGATCTATGTTTATAGCGTTTTCATAATACCGTATTTTGTTTTTTGATACTATCATATATATAAAATTAATTTGTGTATCATTATAATGATTGTTTACTATATAATCTAATGCAGTTTTAATTATTTTTTTTTGTTTAAATTTTGTTAATTTGTAGAGTAACTTTTTATAGTCATGCTTACTTGATTTAACTTCTACAAAGTAAATTGTATCATTTTTTTCAGCAATGATATCGATTTCTCCATAGGAAGATCTATAGTTATGTTTCTTTATTGTATAGCCTTTTTTTATTAAAAAAAGGCTGCATTGTTTTTCATAATAAGTTCCTATTTCTTTTGTGTTTTTCAAAATAATGGTAATTGGAAATTTAAATTAAATGTTTTCCTGTGAATTTTACATGGTCCATACTTTGATAATTCTAAATAATGTTCTTTGGTTGCATATCCTTTATGTTTTTTGAAATTGAAATTGGGAAAATAATATTGATACTTTGTCATTATCGTATCTCTAATGACTTTTGCTATTATTGATGCTGCTGAAATTTCATTTATTAAATTATCCCCGTTAATACACGCTTCAATGTGCATGTTTTCTATTATAGGTGTTTTATTGCCATCTATTATTATTTTATTTGGGACTATGGGTAGTTTTTTGATGCAATTTGACATGGCTTTTAATGTTGCGTTTAGTATATTGATTTTGTCTATAATTTTATGATTAATTAGGCTCCATTTAATAATTGCGTTACTATCGGTTAATTTATTAAATAGAAATTGTCTTTTTTTTTTTGATAGTTTTTTTGAGTCTATATAGGTATTGTTTTCTCTTGAATCCTCTATAAACATGACACAAGCAGCAACGACTGGCCCTGCTAGAGCACCTCTACCTGCTTCATCTATGCCTGCAATCATGTATAGTTTTTAATTATAATAACGGCGTTATGGCCGCCAAACCCAAATGAATTTGACATAATGGTATTAATTTGTTTATTTATAACTTTGTTTGGTGTGTAATTAAGATCGCAATCAGGATCGGGGGTAGAGTAATTTATAGTCGGAATTACACAATTATTCTTTATCATTAAAATCGATGCAATGGCTTCTATTGCAGCAGCTGCCCCTAGCAAGTGGCCTGTAATTGATTTTGTTGAACTTATGGCTATATCATATGCATAGTCTTTAAATATTGATTTTATAGCGGCTGTTTCATTCATATCATTCATTTTGGTTGAGGTTCCATGAGCATTTATATAATCAATATCCTTATATGTTAAAGATGCATCCTCTAAAGCTAATTGCATAGCTCTTGCGCCACCTTCTCCTTGAGGTGCTGGTGCTGTGATATGATAAGCATCTCCTGAGGATCCAAAGCCAATGACTTCTGCTAAAATCGTTGCCCCACGGCTTAACGCAAAATCAAGTTCCTCAAAAATTAAAATTCCAGCGCCTTCGCTCATTACAAAGCCTGTTCTATTCAAATCAAACGGTTTGGATGCTGTTTTACAATTTTCATTATCTTGACTTAATGATTTTGCTGCACAAAAGCTTGCTAAGCCTATGGGGGTAATTGCAGATTCTGATCCACCGGTAATCATGGCTTTTGCTTTTCCATTTTTAATCATTTGAAACGCATTTCCCATGGCATGGCATCCTGATGCACATGCTGAGACACTTGAGCAATTAGGCCCTTTTGCTCCTGTTTTAATTGATATAAATCCAGAGATCATATCAATGATCATCATGGGTACGGTGAATGGACTTACTTTGTTTGGTCCACGTTCATGTAAGGCAATTGTCATTTTTTCTAATACATCAATGCCTCCAATGCCTGATCCAATTTCTACACCAACATGGTCTGCGTATTTATCAATTGATAAACCAGATTGGTTTACAGCTTCTAAGGTTGCTGCATAACCAAATAAGATAAATTTTGATAATCGTCTACATTCTTTTTTATCTAAAATTTGTTCAAAGTCATAATTTTCTATTAGGCCAGCAAATTTAGTTGTGTATTTGCTAACATCAAAGGAGTCTATTAATTTGATGTTAGATTGGCCCATACATAATGATTCCCAATATTCAGAGATAGAATTCCCGGATGGGTTTACTGTGCCCATTCCTGTAATTACAACTCGTTTGGGTGTCATTTTAGTTTTTGTTGAGTATGAATTCTACTGTTTTTGTTACAGTTGTTAATTTTTCAGCATCTTCATCTGCAATTTCTGTTCCAAATTCTTCTTCTAGTGCCATGACTAACTCAACGGTATCTAATGAGTCGGCGCCTAAATCGTCGGTGTAAGATGATTCCATTTTTACTAATTCTTCTGATACTCCTAATCCTTCAACGATTACTTTTTTTACTTTTTCGAATACTTCCTCTTGTTTTAATGACATTTTTTTCCTCCTGATTTATATATTCATTCCACCATCAACAGATATTGTTTGTCCTGTAATATAACGTGACTCATCAGATGCTAAAAACAATACTAGTTTTGAAACATCATCTGTTGATCCTAGCTTTCTTGCTGGAATAGACTTTATTATAGTATTAAGATAATCCTCTGGTAAAGTATCAATCATTTCTGTTTGAATAAACCCTGGTGCAATGGCATTACATTGAATGCCTTTTGCCCCAAATTCTTTTGCTATAGATTTTGTGAAAGCTATTATGCCTCCTTTAGATGCAGCATAATTTGATTGACCTGCGTTGCCCATTATCCCAACAACGGATGACATGTTAATAATTTTTCCAGATTTTTGTTTTAAAAATGGTTTTGATATCGCTTTTGTCATAGAAAAGATAGATGTTAGGTTTGTTTCTATTACATCATTCCATTCATCTTCAGACATTCTTAGGAGGAGGTTATCGCGGGTAATGCCAGCATTATTTATTAAACTATCTATGGATTCTAGTGCGTTTAATGAGTCTTTGACTAAATTTTGACATGCTTCATAAGATGTAATGTCACAAGCAAATCCCACGATGGTTGTGCTATATGTATCGTTTAATAATGATACAATTTCTTTAACTTTTTCTGGGTTTGTTCCATGAATGACGATATTTGCGCCTTCCTTTGCACATTCATGAGCTATTGCCAAACCTATTCCTCTTGTTGAGCCTGTAATTATAATATTTTTATTTTTAAGTCGCATGGTAATTGAGATCGTATTTTATCAGTATTTTAGAATTCTTAACAGTGCTATCGTTTTATGTCCATTTTATTATGTTAATTCCCCATGTAAAGCCAGCTCCAAATCCTGCTAAAATGAGGATATCACCTTTTTGAAATCCATGATTTTGATGAAACTCAGACATTGCTAATGGTATGGATGCTGCAGATGTATTACCGAAATGCTTAATATTTGATATTGATTTTTCTTTTGGAATTTTTAAATTATCACAAATTTTGTCTAAAATTCTTTGGTTTGCTTGGTGGCAGATCAAATAACCTATATCGTCTTGAGTTAAATGTATTGATGATAGTGCTTTTTTTATTTCAGTTACAACTATTTTTATGGCATGCTTAAACACGGATGATCCGTCCATTTCAATAAAATGGCTTTTTTCTTTAGCAATGGTTTCGTTAAATGGATATTTTGATCCTCCTTTTGGGACTTTTAATATTTGGGATAGTTTTCCATTTGCATTGATACTAGAAAATAGAATACCCTCATCCTTAGAGGATGTGTGTGTTAATAGTGCTGCTGCGGCGCCATCACCAAATAAAATACAGGTTCCACGATCTTGCATATTAGAAATTTGTGATAGGCAGTCAACACCGATTACAAGAATTTTATTATATTTTTGTGTTGCTAAAAATCCTTCTGCAGTTGTCAATGCATAACAAAATCCACTGCAGGCTGCTGATATATCAAAGGCAGGGGTGTTATTGCATCCTAATTTTTCTTGAATTAAGCAGGCTGTTGATGGAAAGCTGTTGTAATCAGGGGTTGATGTTGCTACTAGAATTAGGTCTATTTCGGTACTATTAGTCTCTGTGTTTTTTAAACAATCTAGTGCGGCTTCATATCCTAAGTCAGAGCTTGCTTTTTCTGTGCTTGTAAAATAACGTGATTCAATTCCAGTTCTTTCTATGATCCATTTATCGCTGGTTTCAAGTCCAGCATCAATGAAATATTGATTGGTAATTTTTTTTTCAGGAATTGTATGGCCAAGACCTATTATCTTAGCTCCCACTTACTGTTACCTCGGATATGTTTTGAAGTTCAGATTTTGTCAGTGCTGTTTTAATTTTTTCTACCATATTTATTTTTATCGATTGATAGGCCATTTTGATCGCATTGTGTATAGCGATGTCTGAGGCACTACCATGTGCTATAATACTAATTCCATTTACCCCTAGAAAATGAGCGCCTCCATATTCATCATAATCAAATTTCTTTTTGAAACGTTTAAATGTAGGTTTTAATAATAATAATGCTATTAGAGATAATACCGACTTTTTTGCTTCTTCAGAGAAGAATGCTTTAAACATTTTTACAATGCCCTCTCCAAATTTGAGCATGTTATTTCCCACAAAACCGTCGCATATAACAACATCAATATTTCCTTTTGTTAGTTCTTTTCCTTCGACATTCCCAATAAAATTAATATTTATTTGCTTTAGTAAATCATGTGTTTGTTGTGTTGTTATATTTCCTTTTTCTTTTTCTTCGCCTATGTTTAGTAGTCCTATTGTTGGATTTTTGATTTCCATTATTTCTTTAGAAAAACATTCGCCCATAATAGCAAATTGAACGAGTTGTTGTGGTTTGCAGTCTACATTTGAGCCCATATCTAACATGACAAATGGCTTTTTTTCAGAGGGCATAACAGCTAATAGTGAGGGGCGTTCTATTCCTTCTATTCTACCTAAAATAAAGGTGGATGCAGTTAGCACAGCCCCTGTATTTCCTGCAGAAACAAATGCTTGGGCTTTTTTTTCTTTTACCAATTGTAATCCTACATGAATAGAAGAGTTTTTCTTTTTTCGGTATGCTTTTGTTGGAGAATCTGTCATTTCAATAATGTCTTCAGCATGGATGATACGTATTTTATGGGTCGGAAAATGTGGTGTTTTTTTAATTTCTTTTTCTAAGATGGGTTTATTCCCAATTAAAATGATTTTAATGGGGAACTTTTTTAAGGCTAATAAGGCTCCTTGAATATTGATATTAGGAAAAAAATCGCCACCCATTGCATCTAAGGCAATTGTAATCAAACTAGGATTCCTTATTTGTTTTTTCTTCTTTAATTTTAATTTTTAAAACGTGTTTACCTTTGTAGTATCCACAATGAGTGCATGCATGATGTAATAGTGTTAATTCACCACATTGCTTGCATGTTTGTGTTTCAGGAGAGCTTATTTTCCATAAAGATCGGTGTGTTCTTTTTTTTGCTTTTGATCGTCTTTTTTTTGGTACTGCCATTTCGTTTAACCCATCTTAATTTAATAATATTTAGATCGGTATAATAGTAATTGAGAATTCGCTTGTCAAGTCTTCCTATCATTTTTTACTAGACGTTTTTTTTACAAAAATGTAACATACTTATGTTTTGTTTTGTTTTATACTGTTTTTGGAGGTATTTGATGCCTAAATATTATGATGTTTTAGATTCAAATGAGTTGGTTGTTTTGCATGAAGTTTCTAATTTATTAACATCATCATTGGATTTAAAAGAATCTATTAATTGTGTTTTTGAGTTATTGCATTCTCGTTTAGGTTTTATGAAAGGTATTTTAACGGTAGTGAATCAAACAACGATGCTTCCTAGCATTAAGGTTAGTTATGGTATTAATTCAGAAGAATTTAAATCCCAATCATTTAAACAGTGGGAGGCTATTACATCTAAGGTGCTTCAATCCAGGGGGCCTATGATTATTCCACATTTAGATGAAGCTTTTGATATTTCTGGTATTAAAAATGTTGAGAGTGTTGAGGATGAGTCTTTTATTTGTTTACCTTTAATTTTAGGGGAGGATATTTTTGGAACATTGGCTGTTGATTTTTTATTTCGTGATGATGAAAACTTGCAGTTTATTATTAAGCTATTGGATGTTGTGGCATTATTGATTGCTCAGGAATTAAAACTAAAAAAATTGCTTGATATTGAGAAAGAATCATTACGTAAAGAAAATGTGTCGTTAAAACATGAATTGTCTGAGAAATATGATATTCATAATATGCTTGGAAAAAGTAAAGTTATGAGGGATGTGTATCAGGCGATTAAGCAAGTTTCTTCTAGTAATGCTACGGTTTTAATTCGTGGTGAGAGTGGAACAGGAAAGGAGTTGGTAGCTCATGCTATTCATTATCAAAGTCAACGTGCCGCTAAACCGTTTATTCGTATTAACTGTGCGGCTATTCCAGAGTCTTTGATTGAATCTGAATTATTTGGGCATCAAAAAGGTGCCTTTACCGATGCTTTTGAAACTAAAATAGGAAAGTTTGAAGCAGCTCATGGTGGGACTATTTTTCTTGATGAAGTGACAGAGCTGTCACCTCAAATGCAAGTAAAGTTACTTCGAGTGCTTCAAGAAAAAGAAATTACTCGGGTAGGCGGTCTTGATGTTATTTCGGTTGACGTAAGGATGATTGCTGCTACTAATAATGATTTAGAAAAAGCAATTCAACTTAAAAAAGTTCGAGAGGATTTTTATTATAGGTTAAATGTTTTTCCTATTCTTTTGCCGCCTTTAAGAGACAGAAATATGGATGTTTTGTTATTAGCAGAGCATTTTTTAGAACGGTATTGTTTAGATAATAACAAATCTATATCCAGGATTTCATCTGCCGTGAGTGATATTTTAACGTACTATCAATGGCCGGGTAATGTTCGTGAATTAGAAAATTGTATAGAACGGGCAGTTATTATGTGTAATGGAGATATAGTACTCCCTAAGCACCTTCCTCCTAGTATAAAAGTATTAGAAGATGAAGAAGTGTTTAGCTTTTCGGGAAACGTTTCTTTAAAAGATAAAGTGAGTCGATATGAAAAAAAGATTATTATTGATATGTTAGATAATGTTAATGGAAATATTTCCAAAGCTGCGAAAAGTCTTCATACAACACATCGAATTTTAGGGTATAGAATATCACAATTAAATATTGATGTTGATAAAATTAAAGCGTCTTAGATTTTAAGTTTAGCGTTTCTTTAATGAAGGAATTAAATAAGGGATGTGCTTTATAGGGTCTTGATTTGAATTCTGGATGAAATTGGCATGCGATAAACCAAGGATGATCAATTAATTCAATAACTTCAACTAATTGTCCATCAGGAGAGTTTCCAGAAAACATTATGCCATTATTTTCAAAGAGTGTTTTATAGTTATTATTAAATTCATATCGATGTCGGTGTCGTTCACTGATTTCAGTTTTTTTGTATATTGAAAATAGCTTTGTGTTTTTTTCTATAGTACAAGGATAGGCACCTAGTCGCATGGTACCGCCTTTGTCACTTAATTGTTTTTGATTTGGTAAAAAATCGATAATTGGATCTATGCAACTTGGGTTAAATTCTGTGCTGTGAGCATCTTCAAGTTTTAATATGTTTCTTGCAAACTCGATGGCAGCAATATGCATTCCTAGACATAGGCCCAGGTAAGGTGTTTTTGATTCTCGGGCATATTTAGCTGCCATTAGTTTGCCTGCTATGCCTCGATCTCCGAAGCCTCCTGGTATTAAAATTCCGTTACATTTTTCTAGGTGTTTGGATGTGTTTTTAGGCGTTAATTTTTCGCTGTCAATCCATATGATTTTACATTTACATTTATTGGCTGCTGCGGCATGTTTTAAGGCTTCTGTTACGCTTAAATAGGAATCAGATAGGGCTGTGTACTTGCCCACTATGCCAATGTTAATTTTAGGTTTGTTTTTTTGATAAATAATATCGATATATTTTTTCCATTCGGATAAGTTAGATTTTGATTGACTTAAATTTAATTTTTTAATAATAACGTTATCAATGTTTTCATTTTTTAAATAAATTGGGACTTCGTAAATACTTTTTGCGTCTGGGCACATAATCACATCATTTTTATTAACATCACAAAATAAGGCAATTTTTTCTTTAATTTCTTTAGGAAAGGCTTTTGATGATCGGCAGACAATTACATCTGTTTGAATTCCAATTGCTCTTAATTCTTTAACACTATGTTGAGTGGGTTTTGTTTTAAATTCTCCTGAAGAGTTGAGATAGGGTACTAGTGTTAAGTGTATATGAATACAGTTTTCTTTGTTTTCAAATTGAAATTGTCGAATAGCTTCTAAAAAAGGAAGGCTTTCAATATCACCAATGGTTCCCCCAATTTCAGTGATAATAATATCAAAGTTGTTTTGGTTGGTAGCTGCAATAATGTGATTTTTTATTTCATTGGTAACGTGGGGGATAATTTGTACCGTATTACCTAAATAATCGCCACGTCTTTCTTTTGCTAAGACTTCGGAGTAGATCATGCCCGATGTAATATTATTAACTCTAGTTAAGTTTTCGTCTATAAATCGTTCGTAATGACCTAAATCTAAATCGGTTTCACACCCATCTTCTGTGACAAACACTTCGCCATGTTGATAAGGGTTCATAGTACCAGGATCAACATTTAAATAGGGATCAAATTTTTGAAGTGTAACTTTATGGCCTTTGCTTTTTAAAATAACCCCTAATGATGCTCCTACAATTCCTTTTCCGAGTGATGAGGTAACGCCTCCTGTAATGAAAATAAATTTTGTATTATTAATTTTTTTCATGTTCAATTTATACCATATTCTTGTCGTTGATCCTATCTTTAAATTCTTATGTTCGTTTAAGCTATGATTTTACGTTAATGTTGATAGCATATAATATAATTTCTTTTTTTTGTCTTATTATTCCCACGATATGAATGATAGTTTGGGGATATATGGGTGCATTCTGTATTAATGATCAGTTTGTTTTTGCTTAGATCTAGTTCTGATTTTAGTTGAGAAATGGTTTTTTTAAGCATACTAAAGGTTGTTTTTTTGATTGGATCAATTTCATAGCATGTATTACAAATATGAGGTCCTAGCCAAATATGAAAATGATTATCCTTTTGAGTGAGTGTTTTTAAATGTTGAATGGCTTTTGATACAATTTTTGTTTGAGTTCCTTTTCTTCCGGCGTGTAAGATACATAAATAGTGGTGTGCTTGAATGATGATGGGCATGCAATCAGCAAACTTTATGGCTAGTCCAACGTGTTTAAGATTTGTTATGAGTCCATCGGTATTTGGAATGGTTGTTAAGATTTTGTTTGGTACGGTTGTGATGGTATGGATGATATTAGAATGTATTTGGTTCATTTTTATGATAGGGATTTTATTGATACGTAGTTTTTTATAACTATTTTTGAGGGTGTTTTTTTTATTAGCTGTATAAGCTATATATTTTTTTTTCATGATGTTTCTAATACATATAATGACCCATCTGTTTTAGTAACCATTTTTTTTATTTCGAGAAAGGTTAGTGTATGTAAAAGTTCAGAGATACTTAATTGGGTTTCACATACGAGTTCGTCGATATGTTTTGGTTTTTTGATACATTGTATTATTATTTTTTCGTTTTCTGTTAATGGTTTCATATTGACTTCTTTTTTTTTCTTGGGGATGGAGTTGTTTAGGTGTTTAGGGTGCTTGATATTAAATTCATCATAAATATCCTCGGGTGATGTTGTGCATTTAGCGCCTTGTTTGATGAGATCATGAACCCCCTTAGATGTTTTTTCGAAAATATTTCCTGGAATAGCAAAAATTTCTCTATTTTGTTCTAATGCGTAATTTGCTGTAATTAAGGAACCACTTTTAGGTGCTGCTTCAGTGATGATAACGCCTTTGCATAAACCACTAATGATACGATTTCGTAAGGGAAAATGAAATTTTTGAGGGGTGCTAAATAGGGGGATTTCAGAAAGTAATAACCCTTGTTTGTTAATGATATCTTGTTTTAATTTTTTATGATGGCTAGGATAACATTTATCTAAACCTACTCCCATAACAGCTATTGTTGTTTGATTGTTTTGTAATGTTGTGTGATGGGCTATGGCATCAATGCCATCGGCAAATCCTGATACAATACAAAAGTCTTGGCATAAATTTTCTGTGAAATAAATGCTTACTTCTTTTGCATAGGGGGAGGGTTTTCTAGGCCCAATAATTGCTAATTTTTTTTCTGATAAGCAGCTAAGGGTTCCTTTATAAAAGAGAATGGGGGGAGGGCAGGTAATTTGTTTTAATAGGTTGGGATATTCTAAATCATTTAATGTTAGGATATTAATATCATGAGATTTTAGATAGCTTTCGTATTGATTTGTTTGAAAGCTTTCTAATGCATCAAAAAAATTGGTATGTTTTAGCTTAAAGTGATTTGTAATGTCGTTTTGATGGTTTGAAATAGCGTGTAATGAATCAAAGTTTTGAACTAAGAAATTAACTAGTTTGGGATTATGATAGCAGTAATAATTTAAGGTAATACAGGCTTTAGTTGATTTAAGTAGTTTGAAAGATGTCATGTTTGATTTTTGAGTCAATAGCAATAATATCGTCTATATGAGTTGGTGTATAATGATTGAAAGTATTTAAGATTCTTTCTATTTTCTCTTGAATTTCTAAGAATGTTATTTTGTCTTGTAAAAATAGTGATACGATCGCTTCGTTTGCAGCATTAAATACAGCGGGGTAACTTCCTTTGGATTTTCCCGCTTGAATGGCTAGGTTAAGTAATGGAAATCGTTTGTTATCAGGCTCTTCAAAGGTAAGTGCGGATAGTTTATGAATATCGAGACGTTTCAACTTAGTTGGTTTTTTGTTTGGATAATCAAGGGCATATTGTATAGGAAATCTCATGTCAGTGGGGGATAAATGAGCTAGAATATTGCCGTCAATAAATTCAACAAGCGCATGGATAATGCTTTGTCTGTGAACAGTAACCTTTAATTTCGCATAATCTGTGTTAAATAAATGGTGAGCTTCGATGATTTCTAATCCTTTATTAACCATGGTCGCACTATCAATGGATATTTTGTTTCCCATGGACCATGTGGGATGTTGGAGTGCATTTTCTTTTGTAATGCTTTTAAATTCATTATAAGGTAATTGCCAAAAAGGGCCGCCAGAGGCTGTTAATGTTATCGATTCAATGATTTGATTCGTAGTATTTTGAGTTAAAAGGCATTGTTGGGTAGCGGCATGTTCAGAATCAATAGGTATTAAGGGAACCTTTTCTTTTTTTGCTAGTTCTGTTATTAAGTCTCCAGCTGAGACTAATACCTCTTTACAGGCTAACCCAATTGGGATGTGATTTTTTATAGCGATATAGGTTGGTTTGATTGCGGCTGTTCCAACAATGGCTACTATTAATAGATCAACTTGGGTATTACAGATTGTTTCTAGGCCTTTATTTGAGTAACCTATATCAATTTTTTGATTGTTTTGAGCACAAAATTTTTCTAGTTCAATGGCATCTTCTGCGTTTGTTACCGATACTATGGTGGGTTTGAATTCTAAAATCTGGGTTTTTAGTAAGGGGATGTTTTTCCCTGCTGCTAGGGCTATGATGTTGTAAGATTCTGGATAGGTTTTTATGATGTCTAATGTTTGTTTCCCAATAGATCCTGTTGATCCAAGGATTGAAATGTTTTTTTGTGTCATAATGACGATAATAGGATGTTTATATAATAAAAAACGGGGAAGCAAAAGATATAGCTATCGATTCGATCAAATATTCCTCCATGACCTGGTAATAGGTTAGATGAATTTTTAATATTAAAACTTCGTTTTATCATTGATTCATATAGATCACCAATGGGGGCCATGAGTGTTATTAAAATAACTAAAGGGAAGTAGGTTGAGATCTTTAAGTTTAGAATGATAATGCTGACTAAGCCTATGATACAGCCTGATATTATTCCTCCAAAAAATCCTTCAAACGTTTTTTTAGGACTTAATTCTGATAATTTTGTTTTCCCAATTAATTTTCCTGTAAAATAGGCAGATGAATCTACTAAACTTATTACCACGACTAAGAGGATTGCTTTTTCAAAGCCTAATTCAGAATTTCGAATAAGAAGTGCATATGGAAATGTTAGACATACGATTACTGTGTTGATGATTAATGTATATAGGGAATGGTTTTTTTTAATCGTTTGTTTGTTAAAAAGTTCTGTTAAGCATATGACTATCATTACAAATGTTGCAAGAAATATAAACGTTGAATTCCAAAAAAAGATATATTCTTGAAATGTTGCACTTGTTATTACTAAACATGTTATAAGCATGGATATGCTATACCCAAAAGAATATTTTCTGATTCCTTTTATAGTGTGCATTTCATGAAGGCATATAAGACTGATGGTGAGTATTAATAAGTAAAATGGGATTTTCCCAAATATAATGCTTGTTGCTGTCAGGATGATTAAGCTAAGTGCTGTAAGGATTCTTTTTAATAATGTCATAATCCACCGAATCGTCGATTTCTATCTTGATAATCTATTAATATATCTAACAGTTCATTTTGAGTAAAATCTGGCCATAATGTATCTGTAAAATAAAGTTCGGAGTAAGAGATTTGCCATAACATAAAATTGCTAATTCGTTTTTCTCCACTTGTGCGTATTAAAATCTCAGGATCCGGTAATGCTTGTGTATAGAGATAGTTTTGGAATATGTCTTGTGTAATGGTTTTGTTTGATAGGGTTTTGTTATTTTTAATTTGATTGACAGCATTAATAATTTCGTCTCTACTTCCATAATTAATCATTAAGTTAAGTATCATTCCTGTACAGTTATTGGTTTTTGATTCTATTAATTCTATTTTTTCAATTAATTTTTTTGATAGTTTTTGTTTGTTTCCAATAATGTTTACTTTTACATTGTTTTCTTTAAGGTTTTTGACTTCTTTTTTTATCATTATTTCTAACAAATTCATTAAAAAGGATACTTCGGATTTGGGGCGTTTCCAATTTTCTGTTGAAAATGTATAGGCAGATAAGCATTTAATGTTGATATCTATACATGTTTTGATAATATCTTTTAATGCTTTAACGCCTTTTTTATGACCTTCTAGCCGATTTTTATGTTTTGATTTAGCCCATCGCCCATTTCCATCCATAATAATAGCGATATGTTTAGGTAGCTTTTCAATATCTAAAATAGGGTTTTTATGTTTTGATTCTGTCATATTAAAGAATGATCAAATGGTCATTAATTCACTTTCTTTTTGTTTTATAAGTGCATCAATCTTATTTGAGAATTTGTTTGTTGAATCTTGGACATTATCTTGACGTATTTTTGACTCATCTTCTGTTATTTCTTTGTTTTTTTCATCAGATCTAATGGAATCAATACAATCTCGTCTAATATTACGTATTGATATTTTTGATTCTTCACCCATTTGTTTTAATGTTTTTACGAGTTGATTTCGTCTGTCTTGTGTTAAGTCTGGTAATGTTATTCGAATGGTTGTTCCGTCTGTTTGTGGGGTTAGGCCAAGTTCAGACTGTAGGATAGCTTTTTCAATATCTTTTATAGCACCTTGATCAAAAACATTTAGCATGAACTGGGATGCTTCTGGGGTTGTTATGGCTGCTAATTGCTGTAAGGAAACATTGCTATTGTAGTAATTTACAGAAATGTTTTTTAACATATCAGGGTTAGCTCGTGATGTTCTTAAGCCTGCAATCTTAGACGTTAAGTCATTAATGGTTTTTTCCATTTTGGTGTTTATATCATTTGTCATTGTTTTCCTCCAATTTGGGTTCCTATTTTTTCGCCTAGTAATGCTTTTTTGATGCTGTTTTTTTTCATAAGATCAAATACAATGATTGGAATATCATTATCCATGGATAATGATAAGGCTGTTGAATCCATTACTTTTAATTTTTTTTGTAGAACATCGATATGATTAATATAAGAGTATTTTTTTGCATCAGGAAATTCTATTGGATCTTTATCATATACTCCATTAACTTTTGTTGCTTTAAAAATAGCATCAGCTTTAATTTCGGCCGCTCTTAATGCGGCTGTTGTGTCGGTTGTAAAGTAGGGATTTCCTGTTCCCCCTGAAAATATTACAATTTTTTGATTTTCAAGGTGTTTGATGGATTTTTGTAAAATGAATGATTCTGCAACTTGTTTAATTTCTATAGCGGATTGTACTCTTGCGTCTATTTTTATTTTTTTTAATGCATCTTGTAATGCTATGGCATTCATAATGGTTGCTAGCATTCCGGTGTAGTCTGCTGTAACACGGTCCATTCCATTAGCGGATGCGGCTAGTCCTCTAAAAATATTTCCGCCGCCTATAACGATTCCAATTTGAATGTTAAGTTCATAAATACTTTTTATTTCTTTTGCTAAGTAAGTTAAAAATTTGGGGTCAATTCCATAGTCTCTATCACCTTTAAAGGCTTCTCCACTTAATTTTAATAATATTCGTTTGTATTTTGATGAATGCATTAAATTATATACTAACAATTAAATTTATTTTTATACATAGTTATTTATTTTGACTTACAGTTTATTTTAGGGATACTAGTTAGTAGTTTTTCGTAGTCACGGTTACGTTTTTTTTGTACACTAATTTGTATGGGTATTTTGATTACGGTACTTTGTTTAAGTTTTGTTATTTTTATTCATGAGTTGGGGCATTTACTTGCTGCTAAGTGGGGTGGTATTGGGGTGTCTGAGTTCAGTGTTGGGATGGGGCCAAAGTTAGCCGGGTTTTTATATGGGGAAACTAATTATAATTTACGTTTATTTCCTGTCGGAGGCTATGTTAAATTAGCTGGGTTAGATGAAACGGATGAGCAATTTGATGATGCTGTTTTTTTTCAAAATCGTCCATTAATAAAGCGTGTTATTACTATCTTAGCGGGATCTGTGATGAATGTATTACTTGGGTTTGTTATCTTTTGGGTAATCGTGATGATGGTTGGTGTTCCAGTGACGACGTCTACTATTGATCTTGTGATAAAGGATACGCCTGCATTTAATAGTGGGTTACGTTCTGGAGATACATTGCTACGTATTAATGGCAATCGTATTGATGATGTGCGTGTTGATTTTATGGATGTTGTTCAGCAAGCAAACACGGGTGTTTCGATTACATTTGATCGTGATGGAATTGAGACATCTTGTTTTATTACACCTTATTTTGATAATGATTATGATATCTATCGTTTAGGTGTTCAGTTACAATCTGACATACAACGTTTGTATGGATTTTCCTCGTTAATTAAAGCAGGTGAATTAACATTAAAGTCTATTTCTTTGTTGTATCTTAATATTCAGTATTTAATACAGGGAAAAGCGGGTATTCATGATTTATCCGGGCCTGTAGGAATTGTTCAGATTGCTAGTTTTCAGTTATCACAAAATAGTGTTAATTTTTTTAATATTATGGCTTTTATCTCTATTACATTAGGGATTATGAATTTGTTGCCTATTCCTGTTTTGGATGGGGGACATTTGATGTTTTTATTTTATGAGGCTATTTTTGGTAAGCCAGCACCTAAGCAGATTATGGTGGTTATTAGTAATGTATTTGCATTATGTTTAATCCTGTTGATGGTTTATGTTGTTGTGAATGATTTTCGTTTTTGGAGTGATCGTAATTCGATGATGGAGACATTGCAACAGAAATGATAAAAGTAAAGAAGATATCAAAGGTTTTTTCAAATGGTTATCGTGCCTTAGATAATATTGATTTTATGGTTAATAAAGGGGAGTTTGTTTATATTGTTGGACCATCGGGTTCTGGTAAATCAACGTTGTTAAATTGTATTTTTCGTAAAGAAATTCCTTCTACAGGATCAATATTAATTGATAATTATTCATTGGACCAATTATCAAATCGTCAAATTTCTTTTTTAAGACGTAATATGGGGATGATTTTTCAAGATTTTAAGTTATTACAATCACGAAATGTGTTTGATAATATTGCCTTTGCACTGCATATTTTTGGATATTCTCGTTCTGCTATTCGTCGTAGTGTTAATCAGGTTTTAGAATTAGTTGGTTTGGATGATAAAGCCAGGCATTTTCCATCAGAATTATCAGGGGGAGAACAGCAGCGTATTTGTATTGCTCGTGCCATTGTTAATAACCCTCCTATTTTGTTAGCAGATGAGCCAACGGGTAGTTTGGATCCTGATACATCGTGGGAAATTATGCAATTGCTTAGTAAAATTAATTTGCGTAAAACAACGGTTTTGGTTGCTACTCATAATAAAGGGATTGTTGATGATTTAAGAAAACGTGTTATTGCATTAGAATATGGAAAATTAATTCGTGATCAACAACTAGGTGTTTATGATTCGTAAGATTATTTTTTTTATTATAGAAGCGTTTATAGGAATGAAACGGTCATCTCTTATGATTACGGTATCATTAGCGACTGTTTTTATTTCTTTATTAATTTTTGGCTTTTTTTTAATTATTAATTTAAATTTGGTTCAATTTACGTCTTATTTGAATTCTAAATTGGAAATAAGGGTGTTTTTAAAGGAGGGGTTAACCAAGAAAGAAATTCGTCTTTTTAAAGAACAAATTTCTAGTTTGGAATCGATTGAATCGGTTAAGGTTTTAGATAAGAAGCAAGAATGGGATGACTTTAAAAAACGTTATACGCAATTACAGTTAGATGAATTAGTTCATGAAAACCCGTTACCTGTTTCTATGGTTGTACGATTGGTTGATCATAAGCATTTAATGTCTATGGTTAATTTGTTATCGGGGTTTAATCATTTTGTTGATGATGTGATTTATGGAGGAAAAATGGCTGAGAGAATGCAGAAGGTGTCTAGTTTTATTTTGTATTTTGGCTGGGGAATTGTTGGTGTTTTATTTTGTGCTACGTTTTTGATTGTTTTTAATACGATCAAATTAACAATTATGAATCGTTCTGATGAGATTTCTATTATGAAATTGGTTGGTGCTACGGATAGTTTTGTTATGGGGCCATTTTTAGTTGAAGGGATTATTTTGGGTTTGTGTTCATCTGTTTTTGCTATTATTATGATTCATTTTGGTTTGCAGTTTATATCTTATAATATGCTGTCATTTATGCCTTTTTTTCCAAGTAATTTATCAGAAAAGACTGTTTTTTTAATTTATTTTATTGTTATAGTATGGGGTAGTATTATGTGTTTGATGGGGGCTTTATTATCAACACGTTCTACGTTGAAAAAAATACTGTAAGGAGAATTCTTGTGTTTAGATTTTTTAGAAAAAATATGGCTTTAATTGGATGGTCTATTGTTGGGTTTTTTGGAGTAACTATGTTTTCTGGGAGTGTCTTTTTTGGATTTGATGCTATTAAAAATCGTGGTGATAATACTAAGCAACAATCTTCTTCGGGAGAATTTATATCGTTAGGGGTATATGATGTTGATGTTCGACCGTTTTATCAGCAGTATCAGGGAGCAATGATTCAGTATCAGCAATCTGGGCAAAAGGTTTCGCCTATTCTTCATGAACAAATTTTGTTTCAGGCTTTTCGTTATGCTGTTAATCAGCAAGCTTATTTTATTGCGTCTCAGGAAGAGGCTATTGAGGTTATAAAAGAGGATGTCAATGCGATTGAACAAGAATATTTGTTGCAGGTAAACCTAAAAGATAGGTCAAGTTTAAAAAAGAAACTTAAGGAGCAAAAGGTTTCTTATAAAGATTTTCGATCTCAGTTAGAAAAAGATGCATTGGTTCGAAAATTTCAATCTCAATATCCAAGTGATATTAACATTAATACCTTTTTAATTGAAAATACGTTTAAACAATTTAAGGTTGATTATCTAGTTGTTGATAATAATGCCTTGTCATTAGATCAGTTAAAGCAACAATCGGATGCTATTGTTAAGGACTTAAATGGAGGTAAATCTATTGTTGATTTGCAAAAAACGTATGAGGGGATTGTATCCATTAATTCTTTTTCTCAACCTGATTTTCAGGATTTTTTATCGTTTGATGTATCTTTGCGTGATCAGTTAGTTAAGGCTGATGCTAATACGTATTTGGATCCATATTGCCAAGAATCATCGTGTGGAATTATTCGCTTGCTTGATGTTACGCTTAAGCCAAAACCAGCTGATTATAATGATGCAGAGTATGCTGCTTCAGTCAAAAATCGATTGCAACAGGATAAATTGCAGCGACGTATTAATCAGGTCTTTGATGATCATCCTATTACTGTTTATGATCCCCTATTAAATTCTGTGTATCTTAAGAATCAAGGAAAACTTTTTGAGGCACTTAATGTGTATCAAGAGTTATTATCGTTAAATCCGAGTGATCCTGCTCCACATTTTTTTCGAGCTGAAATTTATGTAAGACAAGGTAATGTCTCATTGGCTTTGCAAGAACTTGAAAAGGCATCTTTAAAAGCCCAGATGTTGCCTGAAACTGATTTTGCAGAATTACATGTTTTTTATGGGGATTTATTGCTTGAGGATAAGCAACGAGAGTCTGGTTTTTCTCACTATGAATTAGCCTTTAGTTTGGTTCAAAATAATAGTGAGTTTTTAACGTTATTAAAAGAGCGGTATAAACAACATTCATTTAATGATCAGCTTAGTAAGTTTGATGATCGTCTGGCTATATTAGAATTAGAAAAAAAAGAAAAAGATGAGCAATCTCGTAAAGAGTTGGATGCTTTGTTAGAAAAATCAGATAATGATGTTAGCTCATCTACACTTGTTTCGGATTCAGAGGAAGAAGCTCAGCGTATCAATGCGGAAAATTAAGGGATGGATTTGACCTTGTAGTAACAGTATCGAGGGTTCGTTTTATAAGGGGTTTATCTTTGTATTAAGCCAATCTAAGTAGGGTTTTGATACTGAAACAATTTCTTTTGCTAGTATTTGGGGACATTTATAAGAATGGTTTTTGGTAATTTCTTGTTGGATCGCTTTAAATAAAGGCTGAATGGTTTTAATGGAACATCGATATTCTAAATCGTTTTGGAGGGTATTATCCCAGTTATAGAGACTTTCAATGGGTTCTATTTGACAGCAGGCAGCAAGTTTTTTTGTGAGTAGTAGTGATGCTACGTTTTGGGCTTCTTTTTTATTGGGAAACGTTGTTTCAATTGAGATTAAATTAGCGCTATAGGCGCTTGTAATGGGGATAACAGATTTAAAAAATTCTTTATCTTTTTGATGCGTTAATTGTGTTATAGCGTTTTCTATCGGGACCCAAATGGCATCGGTATTATCTGGATCATGGGGTTTGCTAAAGCGTTGGTTGGTTTTAAATAAAAAGAAATGAAGGGTTTTTTCTTCGGATTTATCGTCTGTTTTATTGTCTTTTCCAATTTTATACCGTGTATAGTGTCCTAAGGGGCATATTAGCTTGAGTTCTCTAATACCAGTTTCTTCATAAATTTCTCGATAGGCTGTATCTAATGGGGTTTCGTTTTCTTCTATATGGCCTTTTGGAAATGACCAAGATTTGTGTTTTTGGCAGACTAACATTACATCGCCATTATTTAAGATTATGCCGCCAGCGCTTTCTGTCTTCATATTAAATTTCTTTTTTAGGTTTGATTATATTATATCAATAGGGGGGGTAAAAAACAGTTTTTTTATTATTAGTTTTAATTTTTAAAAAGGTTTTTTTATGAGACAGGTATTTTTTGAGTTTAAATCTAATAGGAGATTGTAAATGCTTTATAATTTTTTTATAGGTTAAAGGATGATGTTGATGGATATAATAGTATCTATTTTGATAGATACCGTAAAGGATATTTCGGTGATTGTAGGGGCCTTAACGAGAGTCGCTTTGCTTATGGTCTATGTTTGTCGTTTAGTTAGGTTTTTTTAAGAATATTAAAATGTATCTGTAATTGCACCTAAGGATGCAGAACTTACAGTATGAGCATATTTGGCTAAAACGCCTCGATTATAATTAGGTTTTGGTTTTTGCCAGTTTTTTAAGCGTTTATTGATTTCGGATGGATCGATACATAGGTTGATTTCTTTGTTTTCAGCATCAATTTGAATTGTATCGCCATCTTCTACAATGGCTAATAATCCGCCTTCATAAGCCTCTGGGGTAATATGACCTACAACAAAACCATGTGAACCACCTGAAAATCGACCGTCTGTAATCAGGGCAACATCTTTGCCTAAGCCTTTACCCATGACGGCTGCGGTAGGGGATAACATTTCTCTCATGCCAGGTCCGCCTTTTGGACCTTCATATCTAATAACAATGACATCGCCTTTTTTTACGGTGCCATCTAAAATACAGGCTAATGCGGTTTCTTCAGAATTATATACTCTTGCTTTTCCTTGGAAAAAGAGTCCTTCTTTTCCTGAAATTTTGGCAACAGAGCCTTCTTTTGCTAAATTTCCATAACAGATCGTTAAATGCCCTTCTGGTTTGATGGGCTTAGAAAATGGTTGGATAATATCTTGAGGTTCTTGGTAATCATTTATGGGTGCTAAATTTTCAGCTATTGTTTTTCCCGTTACGGTTAAACATTCACCGTGGAGTAAACCGTGATCCAATAATCGTTTCATTAATGGTGTAATTCCTCCAATCTCAACCAATTTACTCATAGTAAATTTTCCACTGGGTTTTAAATCCGCCAAAACGGGCACGTGTTTACCAATACGTGTAAAATCATCTAAGGTTAGCTCTACATTAGCTGCATGAGCAATGGCTAATAAATGTAGGACAGCATTGGTTGATCCACCTAAGGCTGTGATAACCGTAATGGCATTTTCAAATGCTTTTTTACTTAAAATATCACTTGGTTTAATATTTTTTTTCATTAAATTTAATATGGCTTTACCCGCTTCTTGGCAATCTAGAATTTTTTCTTGGGAAATAGCTGCTTGAGCGGAACTATTGGGTAAGCTTAAGCCTAATGCTTCGATGGCGGATGCCATGGTGTTTGCTGTATACATACCCCCACACGATCCTGGTCCTGGTATGGCTGCACTTTCGATGTCTTTAAGCTCTTGATCATCAATGGCTTGGTTTGCATGAGCGCCTACTGCTTCAAATACAGAGACAATATCGATATCTTTTCCTTTATGCTTTCCTGGCATAATGGTTCCCCCATATACAAAAATGCTAGGACGATTGAGTCTGGCCATGCCGATAACACAGCCAGGCATATTTTTATCACAACCGCCTATTGTTATGATCCCATCAAAGCCTTCGCCCCCACTAACCGTTTCAATGGAATCAGCAATTACTTCGCGAGATACAAGAGAGTATTTCATGCCTTCTGTGCCCATAGAAATTCCATCAGAAATTGTAATGGTATTAAAAATAACCCCTTTTCCACCAGCTTTATTGACACCTTTTTCAGCTTCAGTAGCCAGTTTGTTAATATGCATATTACAGGGTGTTACCATAGCCCATGTAGAAGCAATGCCAATTTGGGGCTTTTTAAAGTCATCATCAGTAAAGCCAACGGCACGTAACATGGCGCGAGAGGGAGCTCTGTCGTTTCCATCTACAATTTTTTTAGAATAGTCTCTGTTTTTCATGGATAAATGCTATCATTTTAAGCTAATTTGGACCATACTACTCATTATTTTTAGCTTCGATGTATTTGCTTTGTCAGTGCTTGATTATGTAACTGAAAATCATAATAAAGATAATTATTTGAAATTCTTATGCGTCAAAACCAAGATCAAGGTTTCGGGGTGTTTGTATGTTTTATGATAAATCTATTGCTTCAAAAACAGGCCAAGGGTTTATCAGGCACGATTTGTGTTCTCCTGTTTTTTATATGTTGAAAATAACACAATGAACTTAGGTGCTAGTATGGTTTTTATTAACTAATATCAGAGGGTTATTGTTTATATTGATGTAATTTTGGTTTATGTACGTGTTGGATAGTTTTGAACGGTGTTAAATAGGGTTTTAATAGTGTGGTTTTGTGGTAGTTATTTAATAGATATTAATAGATTAATAGCTTTTGATTATGGAGATGTTATTAAAAGGGGATTATGATAAATGAAGGAATTAGATATTAAAGATGTCGATCTTTCTAGTTTTATGAAGGTTTTACGTCATGTTGAGTTTTTTAAATCCATGACGATTGGTCAAATTGAAAAAGTGTTACCTTATGTAATGCTTTTTGCATATGAAAAGGATGACGTTGTCTGTAAACAAGGGGATAATGGGGATTCTTTTTTTATGATTAAACAAGGTCGTGTGGATGTTTCTATAACGTCTGGTTTTATTTTTCGTCGTGATAAAGTGATATCAACATTGGGGCCTAGGGAGTTTTTTGGAGAAATGTCTTTAATAAGTGATTACGTTCGTAATGCGACTGTTGTGTGTGTAGAACCATGTTTGATTTTTGTTTTATCCAAGCGAGATTTTAGTTATATGCTATCAATGAATCCAGATTTTAGACGTGAAGTTTATCACATGGCTAATGATCGTAACTTAATTATGAAGAATAAACTATAGTATCGTGTTTGTGTTATTTAGACTCTTTGGTTGAGTTGGCGCTGTACAAGTTTCTTTCTTTTCGATTAAGATACGGGTATGTCTAATGCATTTGATGATCTTATAGCATATTGCCAGTCTATGGGAACAGTTTCATCGATTCAATCGGTATTATCTTGGGATCAAGAAACGTATATGCCTTCTCATGCGATTGAGTTTCGATCACAGCAATGTTCTTGGCTTGCTCAAAAAGCTCATGAGTATTGGATTAGTAATCAATTTAGGGATCTTTTGGGAGCTTGTATTGATTTGACGTCTCAGAAAGTTTTAGTAGATACCTTAAGTTTTGAGCAACAGAGATTGGTTCAGGAGTTATATAAAGATTGGAAAAAGAAAACTCAGTTACCATCAGAGTTTATTGCAAAGTATTCAGCTTTAGTTTCTGAATCTACGCATATATGGCAACAAGCCAAAGAAAATAATCACTATAGCCTTTTTGAGCCATATTTGGGTAAACTTATTGATTTTTCGCGACAAAAAGCACAGTATCTTGATCCTAATCAATCAGCTTATGATACGTTGTTAGATGATTTCGAACCGGGGATGACGGTTAATAAGGTTGAAACGTTATTTTTATCATTAAAAGACCGTATTAGGCCACTTCTTAAGCAAATAGGAGATTTAACATTACACTATCATGCTATTGAAGGGCCCTTTGATACCAATAAGCAATGGTTATATACTATAGAGTTGCTCAAAACAATGGGGTTTGATTTGACTAATGGAAGACAAGATCAGTCCTCTCATCCGTTTACTATTGATATTCACCCAACAGATGTTCGAGTTACAACCCGATTGGATGAACAGTTGTTTTTTAGCGGTATTACCAGTACGGTTCATGAAGGGGGGCATGGTCTTTATGAACAAGGCTTACGAAACGAGTATTTTGGGACGCCTTTAGCTCAAGCTGTGTCATTAGGGATTCATGAAAGTCAGTCTCGTTTATGGGAAAATCATGTTTGTAAATCATTGCCCTTTTGGCAAGGTCAGCTTGCCCGTATACAATCTTATTTTCCAAATCAATTTACGGATATATCGGCACAAGATTTATGGAAACAGGTTAATAAGGTTAAACCAGGTTTTATTCGTGTAGAAGCAGATGAAATAACGTATTTATGTCATATTATGATTCGGTTTGAATGTGAATGTAAGTTGTTTGATGGGTCTTTATCAACTAAAGATTTGCCTGATTTTTGGAATGATCGTTACCAAACTTATTTGGGAATAGTACCATCCTCTTATACAGAGGGTGTTTTACAAGATATTCATTGGTCTTCTGGCTTATTTGGTTATTTTCCTACGTATGTTATGGGGTCTATTTGTGCGGCCCAATTATTTGATACGTTAAAAGTGGCTTTGCCTAATATTGATATGTTTATTCAAACAGGAGATTGGGTGCCAATTAAAGAGTGGTTGTCAAAGCATGTTTATCAGAAAGGTCGTATATATCAGCCCAATGATTTGATGAAGATGGTTACAGGTCATGATATTTCAGCTCAGTATTTACTTGATTATTTAGTTTTAAAATATGAAGCGTTGTATGAGGTGACTTTATCGTGATTTTTTCAGCCAATAATCGATTTTTACATATTTTATTTAAACTATCAAATACGTCAATGAGCTTTGTTTCAGAAACAGTGTTACAAGATCATTTAAAGATCCCTTATAAAAAAATTCATCACTTAGCATCGTTTTGGGAAGAAAAAGGGTGTGTTAAATCAATGACACGTCGTGGGGGAATTACTCATTATCAAATTACAGCATTAGGATTGCTTGAAATGGAATCTATTTATGCGAAACAAAAACCGTTTTTTATGCTTGGATTAGGTGTTGTTGGGGTATTAATAGTGATAATTATTATTTTTACTCTACTCTAGATTGCAGTAATTTTATATAATACAGTCTATGACTGATTTTGTGGCTACTATCTTTTATTTGATTTCGATGTCTTCTTTTTGTTTTTTATCAGGTGTTTGGTTTATACCGGTTAATAATCGTGTTATTTCCTTTGATTTAAGGTTATATATTGGATTATATAGTGTGTTGATATATTTGATTACAGCGTTTATTTGGATGGCTATGCCTGTTAGTATAATTCCATTTTACTATCTTGTTTTATTACTTTCTATGGGTGTTTGTGTCGCTGTTTTTTCATTTATGATTGCAAGGATTACACACTTTTCATTGCCTTATATTGATCATACCTATTTTTTTGCTCTGGTTTTTTCGGGATTGTTAGCTGCGTTTTTAGGTACTAAACTCTATGCTTTTGTATTTGGATTGATTGTGGTTGCTGCCTTATTTTATGGGTGTTTTTATTTAGTAAAACGGTTTCATTTAGTATCATCTGTTCGTACATTAGTTGTTACGGTTGATTCGTTTGAAACGATAGAATATGTCAAGCGTTTATTAACATTATTAAATGCACAGGTGATGTCATCTGAAATAAAGAAGCACGGGCGGTATCAATTTACGTGTCAATATCGATTAGCCGCATTAGGGCATCATATTTTTATGCGATATGTGCTCAAATCAGATCTTTTAGATAATATTGTTATTAATGAATCCGGTTAATCATCCCTCCTTACCTGTTTTAGGCTTTACAATGGGTGATCCAGGAGGGATTGGTCCTGAGGTTACACTAAGAGCCATTGATTATTTTTCGTCTGCGTATCCTTTTATTCCTGTATTATTTGGTTCAAGGGCGTTATTGGAACATCCTTTTTTGCTTAAATTTGTTCAACATAAAAGGATTGTTAGTTATGAGTCAGGTCGGTTATATGAGCCTCATACCCTTTATTTTTCAGATAGTTATTCTAATGATTCTTTTGAATTTAATAAAGCATCGGCAAACAATGGAGATGCTGCTTATCACTATATTAGTGATGCTACACAGGCTATTTTGGAGGGGCATATTGATGCTTTGGTTACAGCGCCTATTTGTAAAGAATCATTTCAGTTAGCCGGGATTAAGTGTACCGGTCATACAACTTTACTACAGCAATTAACGAAGGTAAAACATGTTTCTATGGCATTTCATACACCGACGTTAAATATTGTTTTAGCAACAATTCATGTTGCTTTAAAAGATGTTGCTTCTATGATTACGCCGTCATTATTACAGGTTAAGCTTGATCATGCCATTGAACTTGTTCGATTGCTGGGAAACCAAGAAGGCCATATTGCTATTGCAGGACTAAATCCTCATGCTGGAGAAAATGGGCTTTTTGGTTCAGAAGAACAGGCTATAATATCATCTTTTGTATCATCAGTTGATTTAGATCAATCGATGAACGTAACGGGACCTTATTCAGCAGATACCTTGTTTTATCGTGCTAATCGTGGTGAATTTGATTGTGTGTTAGCGATGTATCATGATCAGGGATTAATTCCTATAAAATTAAATCATTTTTATGATGCTGTTAATGTAACGCTTGGGTTACCTTTTATTCGAACATCGCCGGATCACGGTACGGCTTTTGATCGAGCGTATCGAGCTTATTCTTCTATTGATTCCATGGTTGCGTCGATTCGATTAGCCTGTCGATTTGCAAATTCGTATGGTTAAACCTAAGTTAGGGCAAGTTTTTCTTACTGATTTTAATATTATAAAAAAAATAATGAATTCTTTAGATGTGAGCTCAACAGATCATTTTATAGAAGTTGGGTGTGGGGATGGTATTTTAACAGAAGCGTTGTTGCAATTAAATGTTCCCTTAACGGTTATAGAAATTGATAGCTATTGTATTGAAAATACCAAAAAAAGGCTAGGTGATGAGGCTTCTATTCATTGGATTTGTGATGATGTTTTAAAAGTAGATTTTTTCTTATTTAAATCGCCTTTGAAGCTTGTTGCGAATATTCCTTATTATATTTCTGCAAAACTAATACAAATGTTAGTTAAATATAAGACGGTATTTTCGGATATTACTATTATGATTCAGAAAGAATTTGCTCAAAAATGTGTTGCTAGGCCTTATCAAAAAGTTTATACCTCTTTATCTGTATTTACACAATATCATTTTCAGATTGATTATTTATTTGATGTATCAAAGCGCTGTTTTAGTCCAATGCCTACTATTGATTCTTCTGTTATCCGTTTAACACCTAATCAACGGCTCTATGATGATGATGCTTTGATATTTGAAAGGATTGTTACTGCCTGTTTTTGGGGCAAGCGAAAAAAACTTTCTACTTCATTAAGGAAGAATCCTTATTGCTTATTTACGATTGATATTCGTGATATTATAGCTATCAAAGGCTTGTTATCAAAACGAGCTGATCAGCTTGATATTAACGAATATCAATATGTAGCAGATCAGTTAAAAGCCTATATTATACTTGAATGAGAGTGTTTTTTTTTGTATAAATAGTAGAATGTATCCTTTGTTTATTATTGTTTTTATTTCTTTTTTTAGTATTAGTTTATGTGCTAAAAATGTAGTTTATATTGTTGTTGAGGGAGTCAGTCGATCGACGTTTTATGAATTAATTAAACGCGATAAATTGCCAAATTATGCTCAGATTATTTCTCGAGGAAATTATCGTAATTTAGGTATTGATGAGGGGATGTTAGTTAGTCATGATTCAACCTTAGTGGCATATTCTGGATATTCGTCGAAACAATTTCATGACCGTAGTTTTATTGATCAGCTTAAACTGTTAAAGCCACGTCTTGATATTAAATGTTTTTTATCAACGCCTATTGATAAAACGTATCCGGTTGATATTCATGCTAACTTAGTGTATTTAACAGAAGTTACGAATAGTCCGGCTATTTCTTATAAGACATCTACTGAAATTGGGGTGTTAGCCAGTGATTATCTGACTAATCAACAGGATTCTTTCTTTTTATTACTTAATTTTACTAATGTTGATTATGTGGGGTGGCGTTATCGAGAAGGTGCTATGAAATATTCTATGGCTATTAAGAATACGGATAAAAGTTTGGGTTTAATTATTGATGCTTTAAAGGAAAAAGGTGAATTTGAAAATACAGATTTTTTAATTACTACCAATTACGGATATCATCATAAGCTTCAGATTCCGAAAGAAGAAGCGTGGGTAGTTAGTACCAAAAAAGTTCTGAGAAAGGGAACATTGTATGATATTTTTCCTTCATTAGTTGATTTGCTAGGTTTAAATGAGGAGATGACGGCTCTTTTTGATGGTTATTCTTTGTTTGATTCGTTAAAAAAATAAAGAGTTTTTAATTTTTGATTTTTATTTGATAATTTATGCTACACTTTTTAAGATTCTATTGCATTTTTTTGTTTAAATAAATATAAAATGGGCATATAGTAACATAGGTATAATTCAGGAGATAAGGTATGGCATTTGATAGTGATATGATAGCGGCTTTTTATAAATCACTTTCTAGTAAGGTATCCAAGGCAAGAGCCTTATTAGGACGGCCTTTAACGTTGGCTGAAAAAATATTATATGCTCATGTTGATAGGTTTCCCAACAAACCATTTCAACGTGGTGTAGATTATGTGTTATTTAATCCCGATCGTGTTGCGATGCAAGATGCTACGGCGCAAATGGCATTACTACAATTTATGCAAGCGGGTAAAAAGAAAGTGGCTGTTCCTAGTACGGTTCATTGCGATCATTTGATTCAAGCCAAAGAAGGAGCTGATGAAGATTTGTCTGTGGCGCTAGATATTAATAAAGAAGTGTATGATTTTTTAAAATCTGTGTCTAATAAATATGGTGTTGGGTTTTGGAAGCCTGGGGCAGGTATTATCCATCAAGTTGTATTAGAAAATTATGCTTTTCCAGGCGGTTTAATGATTGGTACTGATTCTCATACGGTTAATGCTGGTGGTTTGGGTATGATTGCGATTGGTGTTGGGGGTGCTGATGCTGTTGATGTGATGGCTGGTTTACCTTGGGAACTTAAGTTTCCTAAATTAATAGGGGTTGTTTTAAAAGGAGACTTATCGGGTTGGACAGCCGCTAAAGATGTTATTTTAAAGGTTGCAGGAATTTTGACGGTTAAGGGAGGTACTGGGCATATTTTGGAATATATTGGTCCAGGCGCTGATTCACTATCTGCTACAGGAAAAGGAACCATTTGTAATATGGGGGCAGAAATTGGGGCGACAACATCGTTATTTGCTTATGATGATGCAATGGGTCGTTATTTAGCTGCTACAGATCGAGCAGATATTGCTGCTTTGGCAGCTGCTGTTAATGATGATTTGAGAATTGATCCTGAGATTCTTGATAACCCTTATGATTATTATGATCAGGTTATTGAAATTGACTTAGCAACGTTAGAGCCTTATATTAATGGGCCTTTTTCTCCTGATAAAGCATGGCCAATTTCGGAATTTGGTGAGGCGGCTAAAGAACATGAGTTTCCATTAGATTTAGAAGTGGGTTTGATTGGTTCGTGTACGAATTCATCGTATGAAGATTTAGCAAGAGCTGCTTCGATTGCACGTCAGGCAAAAGAAAAATCTTTGGTAGCTCAATCTGAATTTACGATTACACCTGGATCTGAGCAAGTTCGTTATACAGTAGAACGGGATCAAATCTTGGCTGATTTTGAATCGATGGGAGGCGTTGTTTTAGCGAATGCTTGTGGTCCTTGTATTGGTCAATGGAAACGTCATCGTAAGGATGGGGATGGAAAAAATTCTATTTTAACATCTTTTAATCGTAATTTTGCTAAACGTAATGATGGTAATCCTAATACATTTGCATTTGTTGCTTCACCTGAAATTGTTACGGCGATGGTTTTGGGAGGACGGTTAGATTTTAATCCGTTAACAGATACTATTTTGAGTAAAGATGGGGAAGCTGTTCAATTAGATCCTCCTGTTGGCGAAGAGTTACCTGATTCTGGTTTTGATGTGGATGATTTGGGGTATGAGGCACCTGCACAAGATAGTGATGGTATTGTGGTTGATGTTGATCCTGATTCAGATCGATTACAAGTTTTAACACCATTTGCTGCTTTTGATGAAGCTACTTATCAGGGATGTCGTTTATTAATTAAAGCAAAAGGAAAATGTACGACAGATCATATTTCGATGGCTGGACCTTGGTTAAAGTATCGCGGACATTTAGATAATATTTCTAATAATCTTTTAATTGGTGCTGTCAATTACTTTAATGATGAAACGAATTCGGTTTGTAATCAGATAACAGGTGCTTATGAAGCGGTTCCTACGGTTGCACGATTTTATAAACAAGAAGGGATTTCATCAATTGTGGTTGGTGATGAAAATTATGGTGAGGGATCATCACGAGAACATGCGGCAATGGAACCGCGTCATTTGGGGGTTTGCTGTGTTTTGGTTCGATCTTTTGCACGTATTCATGAAACAAATTTAAAAAAACAGGGTGTGTTAGGGCTAACATTTGCTAATCCTGCTGATTATGATTTGATTTTAGAAGATGATGTGATTGATATTTTGGATTTAGATCAATTAAGTCCTGGTAACGATGTGATCATGCGTTTATCTCATCAGGATGGATCTGAGGATTTAATTACGTGTTGTCATACTTATAATCAACAACAAATTGATTGGTTTAATGCAGGATCTGCCTTAAATTATATTAAAGAATGCTCTTAGTTTGATAAATCAAATGAGTTTAATTTTTTTAAAGAGGTATTTTTAAAATGTATGATGGCTTAGGTTTTTTAAGGGTTAATGATGTTAAATTGGCATAAAAAACAATTGGAATTAGTTAAAGAAAAATTAGAATTATCTTATTATTCTATGATGTGGATTGCCTATATTAAAGGCTTGTTATTTGGTTTAATAATGTATCATTTTTTTCTTGTTTGATATTTTTTATATTAATGATTTAGATGGTTTTAAAAATATATGTGATTTTTTGAATGGTTTTAACGATAATAAAGTATAAGCCTAACAAAAAGGCAAAAAAATATAAATTAAAACGAACAAGACAATGATAACAAAAGAAAACTATAAGGATGCACAATTAATTAATCGATTTCCTTTTGTAACAGGAAATGTTAGATGGAGCTGGCCCCCTCACACTTTTTTTAACCAATATTTTTTCTTCATCTAAGGAAAGTTAGTGTCATTTTTTAGATATTGTTTTTTAAGCTAAAATGATGCATTTCCTAGATATGTATAAAAATACCCGCACCCTAGTTTTTTTGATTTGTCACAAAAAAATAAATAAATTTAAAATAAAATTATCTTTTAAATTAGAAGATAAGAAGGATGTAATAAAATGATAATGAGTTTAGTTTCAATTAGATTAGGTCCTAAAGATATATTAGGGCCAGGTCCAGAATCAATACGAACAGGAGAATCTCCCATGTATCCTGAAGTTATGGCTCAAAAAAGTCTTCGTCATTTAGGTGTTGGTTCATTTGATGATTCAACGGATAATTCAACTTGGGGGCAATTTGTAAACATTGAAGCCCTTAATAAAACCAACGATTAAAAAATTAAGATAGCTGTGGTTGTTTGTTGATGTAAATATTGTTTTTTGGTATGAAGAATTTTCTAAAATTATAGCTGTTAGCATATTGTTTATGGATTATCAAAGGGGGGATCTTTTTTTTAAAAATGGAGATATAGAATGGATTATTCGGAATTGATATTTTAGATGATTTTAAAATTAAATGAAATTTTTTGAATATTTTTAACGATAAGTAAGTATACGCCTAACATAAAGGTAAAAAAATATAAATTAAAACGAATAAGACCATGAAGAAAACGAATTATACACAAGAGTACAATCAACTAGAACAGTTTTTTCCATTACATGCTGGTGGCGAATTTCGTTGGTATCATAATAAATTATCTAAACCTATTTAAGGATTTAAGAAATAGCTTAGCACGATGTTTTGAGTCTTAGTTAAGATCGTATTTTTTTAGATCCTATTATTAAGAAGAACACCGAGTCTCGGTGTTTTTTAGTTTGTCACATCAAAAAATAAATAAATTAAATATTAACTCATCTTTTTAAAATTAGAAGGTGATAAGGAGACGTTAAAATGATTAATCCAATAGTGAAAGATCCTTTATTTGCTGCAAGGTCAGCCTATCATAGTTCCCAAGTCCCAGCCCCAGCCTCAACCCCAGTCCCAGTTTCAGTCCCAGTTTCATCCTCAGCCTCAGCCCCAGTCCAAATTATTTTGGTGGTTTTAGACAGGTTGCAAAGTATTAATGAATTTAATAAAGATCATGTAGGTCTTTTTAGAGAATCATCATCAGGCTTGAGCGATCGTATAGACGATCTAAAACAAGCTGTGCTTCAACAACCAGTGGGAGACTTAGCTAACGATTGTTTAACTGATTTAAGTCCTCACGATTTATGTAATATTATAAAGAAATTAGTAAATGGCTTAGATGGAGTAGCTGATTTAGCTGAAGCTAAAGACCCTTTATTTTACTTTCTTTATCGAGTTGCTGCTAATGCTGATGTTACAAAGATGGATCCAATAAATCTTATTAAGACTTTTCCTAAGATAAAGGAATTTGGGGATGAATTACATAATCTTCTTTTAGATCTTATAACGTCTCAAGAGAAAAAAGATGTTTTTACACAAGAATATTCACAAACACTAGTAGTTCAAATGGCACAACTAGAAATGCTAAATGAGGTACAACCAGGCTCTTGTTGTATAATAACTTAATTAAATGTTTCTGCAATTTTTCTTTTTAGATTTTGTGACATGTTGCTAAATCATAATGGATTATCAAAAGGGGGTAACTAAACTGGAATAAAAAAGGGGGGATACGTTTAGTTTATCTAAGCAAGATGTAAAAGATAGAAACAGAATTATAAAAATAGTGTATAATAGCCCCATGAGATTACGATTTGCTCCGTCACCAACAGGGAATTTACATATCGGAACATTACGAGCGGCTCTTTTTAATTGGCTTTATGCAAAAGCAAATGGGGGGACGTTTGTTTTACGTATAGAAGATACTGATTTAGAACGATCTGATGCTCAGTATGAAACCAATATTGTTGATGGCTTAGACTGGCTTGGGTTAACCATTGATGAGGGTCCTACACAAGGAGGGGATTATGGATCGTATCGGCAATCAGAGCGGATTAAAGCAGGTGTTTATGATGAGAAGGCAAAAAAATTGTTAGCATCGGGTCATGCCTATTACTGTTTTTTGACTCCTGAAGATATTGAAAAAGAAAAAGCTTCTGCCATAAAAAAAGGGATTCCTTATGTTCATTCTCGTCGTTCATCAGATATGTCAGAAGAAGACGTTAATGACGCGCTAGCTTCAGGCAAGCCGTATGCTATTCGTTTTAAAATGATGTCGGATAGAGAGATTACATTTAAGGATTTAGTGAGGGGTGATATATCATTTGATTGTTCGCTCTTATCGGATTTTGTGTTAGTAAAATCGGATGGAACGCCTTCTTATAACTTTGCGGTTGTTGTTGATGATGCGGCTATGGCTATTACCCATGTGATTCGAGGAGAAGATCATATTTCTAATATGCCTCGACAGTTAGCGATTTATGAAGCATTGTCATTGCAAGCACCACAGTTTGGACATTTGCCCATGATTTTAGGGCCGGATAAATCTAAGTTATCAAAGCGTCATGGTGCGACGGCGATTACGGAGTATCGTGATCGTGGTTTTTTAAGTGAGGCTTTTTTGAATTATTTAGCCTTATTAGGATGGTCTCCTACAGGAGAGCAAGAAATTTTGTCTCCTGATGAACTTATTAAGCAGTTTAGTTTAGATCGTGTGCATAAGTCAGGGGCTGTATTTGATGTGCAAAAATTAACTTGGATGAATGGACAATATTTACGGAAACTTTCTGTAGACGTGCTTTATAGCTTGGTTATGCGTTATGTTTCAGCTGATTTTAGCCAGATTATGCAGGGGTATGATCTAAAAAAACAGCATTTAGCGGTGGCGGCTATTCAGGATAATTTAGATGTGTTATCAGATGCTATGAGTTATTTAGAGGTGTTTTTTGAACGGGATTCAGCTTACTTGGATTTAGTAAAGGATCAGGCTTTTACGGCTGACCAATGTTTGGTTTTAAAAACATTTTTAGAGTTATTAGAACAATCAGATGCTGATTCAATGGATGATTATAATGCGCTGTTAGATGCCGTTTGTAAAAAACTTGATTTAGGCAAAGGAAAGGTGTTTAAGCCCATTCGTTTGGCGTTAACGGGTAGGGGTTCTGGGCCTAATATTGGAGCTTTATTAGCTTTTTTTGAGGATGATGTAATTTCTAAGCGATTAGGGGATTGTTTAGACTAGATCATTCGTTGGTTTTGTTAAAACGATGATGGGGTTGATGGGATGTGTTGTTTAAGCCGTGTTTTAATGTTCGTTTCTGATAGTTAGATTTTTAAACTGTTAAAAAATTCTTTTGTTTTTTGATTTGTTGTTTCATTATGAATGTCTAATTGACTGTTCTTTAAAATTTTGGATAACAAATTTGGATCGGTTTGATTTATTTCTTCAAAAAAGCTTTGTGCTAATTTTTTTGGATCTTTTTTTGATTGTATGCAATGGTTTAGAATATGTAATGTAGCAGTGTTTAGTTCGTTATTAATGTCTGCTAGTTTAAATTGTTTAATCATTTCATTAGTAGTTGATGTTTTTTTGGTTATTGATTTTAACGGTATGGGATACTTAACGCCATTATATAAGGTGATCATTTTTTGTTTTATTTTTAGATCATAACTTTCGGGTAAGTGTTGAATTGCAGTATTCATTTTTTCTAAGAAAAATGACCGTTGATCAGTATTGTTTAATCGTTTTTGAAGGGATGATGAATAGGTAGTACTATCTTTTTTAGAACTTTCTTTGTATTTTAATCTTTCTTCAGCAAACTTGATTGCTTCTTTTTTTTCGTTAATTGAAGACATTTCTGGCTTCCATTGATCTTGTAATGTTTTGATGTTTTTTTCTTCATTACGGGAGGTGCTTTTTTGTCCTTTTAGTACTCTTGTTGCTCTTTCAATTTTATAGGTTGTTTTAGTTAGGATGAATGCTGGTAATAAAGGAACGTTTTTGGGTATAAAATGTGGTGCTGGAGATTGGGTTGTTATCCCTGATGATAGCATGAAACGTGATGGTTAGTTACTGTTTAATAATGTGATTTTTTATATTATTTTTGTTTTTTGATTATATTTCAATTATACTGTTTTTTTCTATGATTGTTACTGAAAAAGAATTGCGAGAGTCTATTGATTTAGTTGCTATTAATCGGTTATTAGAGGAATTACCAGGGTTTTCAACGTTTAGTGTTGATCAAGTGATGACTTATTTTATGGATCCTACTATGTTTTCGTTATCGTTTAATAAAGAACCTGGTAAAGGATATTTATATAGTTTAGATTTGGCTCAGCATAGGCGGCATCTTGTTAATAAAGTATCTCGATCGTTTCGTAATGCGTTGATGGTATCTCGATTACAAGCTCATTTATTGGGGGATTCTGTTTTAAATTGGGGTGCTGATGGAGCAGATTCTTTGATAAATTCATTAGTGAATTGTTTTGATATTGGGATGGGTAGTTCTGTTTACCGATTAGATTTTGCATCTCAATCTTGTGTGATTAAGTCTGTTCAGTCTATTAATGGATCCTTTTATGCTCATATTTTATCTTTATGTCAGTATCCTTATATTAATTTATCTAATTTTTCAGTTCAAAATTCATTTTGGCAGCTTTCTAATTATTTAGAGGGGGTTCATTTTAATGAATTTTATTTTCAGCAAACGATGACGGAATCTATTATTGAACAATTGGCTAGGCATGCTTGTTTAGGCGATATTTTTGGACGAGGTGATCGTCATTTTGAAAATTATTTGGTTTCTGATAATACGATTTATCCGATTGATGTATCGTATTTATTTTGGCCTGATAATGATGATTGGTTAGATCGTTATATTGCAGGAGGTCAATCTGAGTGTAGTTTACTTGTTTTAGAACCTGATTTTGAAAGTCTTTATTGGAAATGTTATCACGCTGCGTTTACTTATTTTCAATCTTTAAAGGATTCTTTTGTAGTGGCTATTCAATCGTTTTATTTGCCAGGTATTGCCAAAGATTATGAACGATATTTATTAGAACGCTTAGAAGATGATCGCTATGTTATCAATAGAAAACAGCAGTTTCAGAAACCTTTAGAGGAATATCGGTATCGCTTAGACTATAAATCTCGGTTAGAGCAACGCTTTCAGCAAGATGCGAAGTCTTTGGATCCTCTTTTATTAATGTATTATTATGCTAATAAAGATCGGTTAACGGCCTTTTTTTTAATTGATTATTATGAGCGAAAATATTTGTTTGATTTGATTTAGATTATTTTTAATTTCGTTGTTAATACGTCATGAAACTTTTTGTTTAACCATTTTGATTGGGTTTTATGGGTTGATTCTGAATAGATTCTGGCAATAGGTTCGGTTCCGGATAAACGACATAAGGCCCAGCTATCTTGGGTTTCTATTTTTAAGCCATCGCTTGTATTAATCGTCTTAATGGTTATATTAAAATCGTTTTCTAAGCTTTCTTTTGATGTTGTTTTGAGGTAGTTTTTTAATGTTTCTTTTTGGGTTTCCTTAAATTTAAATTCTGTTTCTGTAAAATAATATTGGCCGTAATTTGTTTCGACTTCTTCTTTTAATGTAGCTAGGGATTTAGTGCTTAGTTCGCAAATGATGGTTAGGATGATAATGGGTAAAAAGCCACATTTTTCGAAGGTATGATGGGATATGGAAAAGCCTCCGGATGATTCTATACCGATACATGTTTCATGATGTTTTTTTGCTTGTTCAAAATAAGGTGCAAAATGTTTAAATCCTACAGCTGTTTCATGGTAGTTAATAGCGTGTTGATTACAGATTGTTTTTAGAATGTGTGAAGATGCTAGTGTTGTTGCTAATTGGGTTGGTTTTGTAGCGTTTTTGCATAGATAATCTATGATAATAGCAGTTAGTGTTTCGGGTGTTACGATGTTTCCTTGATTGTCACGGACAGCATGACGATCTCCATCGGGATCATTCGCTGTACTAGCATAATAGGTTTTAGGTGCAACGTCTAACTGATCATATTTTGTTGGGTTTGGTTCAATGTTTCCAAAATCAGATCTAGGTTCATAATGTTTGATATTAATTTCTAAATTTAATAATTTACTTAGCTCTTGCCATAAAGTACCACAAGCGCCATGTTTGACATCAACTTGTAAGGGCTTTGAAAATGTTTTTGGAATGGGTAACCCTAATGTTTTACAACTTTTAAGTAGATGCTCACTAAAAGCTTTTAGTGGCGCTTGTTGCTGGGAATGGGTTCCTATTGTATCGCAGGTTAGATTATCAGGGTTTTCTAAATAGTTATTTGCGACTGTTTCTATTTGTTTGGTTATGTTTTCAGAAGCAGGAGCTCCGTTTTTTGGGTTAAATTTAATACCATTGTAATTAGGTGGGTTATGAGAGGCTGTTAAGATAATGCCACCATCAACTTTAAAATAGTTAATGGCCCAAGAGATGATGGGGGTAGGGATATAGTCTGAAAAGGAAATGGTATTAATGCCTAACTTATTTAAGCTATGGATAAGAGTATGGGTAAAGCTACCCGGTTTATAATGGATATCATTGCCTTGGCGTGGATCAAATCCAATGACAAGTGTTGTTTGATGGGGGGCTGTAAATAATGAGGCAATACCAACAGCGATGGCTGTTACATGATCGTGAGTGAAGGTTTTATTGATAATACCGCGATGACCGGATGTACCAAAACTAACTGGGTTTAGGGTTTTATTAGACATATATGTTTTAGTATAAATTATTTCGTTTATTGCGTTAAGTTTATGGTGCCGAGGACAGGACTTGAACCTGCACAACTTGCGTCATACGCCCCTCAAGCGTACGTGTCTACCAATTCCACCACCTCGGCATCTAGCGGGTATTTTACATGATTTTTTTTTAAAACGTCAGTATTCTTTCTAAAAGGTAACTACTTTCTTTAATGATGGATCAATTTTTGTTTTTTAGCTCATATGTAATTTAAACCAACTGGTTTTCATCGGATATTTATGATTAAATAAAAATTGTTGTTTAGAAAACTCTTTAAGATGAAAGTAAATAAATTGTGTTAATTCGTTTTTAAAATTAATGAAATTTTATGTCTCTAAAATATGATAACTATATAAACATAGAAAAAATGTAACAATATAAACTAAATAAGAAAGGAGAATTTTATGAGAGTTTGGGGCTCATTATCAGTATTGTTTATCCATAAAGTTAACGGCGCATTAAATATGGGGCCTACGGATCCTGTGGCCATTGACAGTGATCCAAATGATGAACAAGATGCTGTTAAGAGGTTCGTTGATACGTTGTTCCGTGATCCAGGAAGAAGAGCAAGAGTAGATTTAGGACATAAAGGTAGTTCAAGTCTTCTTGGTCCAAATTTTCAGATATCTAATTCTGAAATGACAGATTTAGAAAATGATCCAGAGACTGTTTTAGAAGCTGTTTCAGAAGATGTAAATGTACTTAAATCTTCCCCGGAAAAGTTAAAAAATGATCGAGAGTTTATGTTAAAAGCTATTCAAAAGAATCCAGAGGCACTTCAGTTTATTTCGGAAGAGTTAAAAAATGATCAATTGTTTGTGTTAAACGCTATTCTATATAATGCAGAGGTATGTCAATTTATCCCGGAAAAGTTGAAAAATGATGGAGCATTTATGTTAAAAGTTACTCGATTTTTTAGCGGGGTACTTGAGTTTGTCTCGGAAGAGTTGAAAAATAATAAAGAGTTTATGTTACAAGCTCTTCAAGAGAATGAACGGGTACTTCAGTTTATCTCGGAAGAGTTAAGAAATGATCAAGATTTTATGTTAGAAGCTATTCAAAAGAATGTAGATGTACTTCGGTTTATCTCGAAAGAGTTAAAAAATGATCGAATCTTTATGTTAAAAGCTATTCAAAAGAATGTAGGGGCAATTCAGTTTATCTCGAAAGAGTTAAACCATAATCGAAGGTTTATGATGGTAGATGCTATTCAAGAGAATCCAGAGGTACTTCAGTTTTTCCTACAAGAGTTAAAATATAATCAAAAGATTTTGTTAAAAATTATTCGAGATAATGAAAAGGCATTTCAGTTTATCCCGAAAGAGTTAAAAGAAGATCAAAAGTTTATGTTAGAAGTTATTCTATATAATGAAAGGGCACTTCAGTTTATCCCGAAAGAGTTAAAAAAAGATCCAGAGTTTATCTCAATGGTGTTTATTTGGTTTGGTATTAAAAACTGGTATAGTTGTAAGCATGAGAACATTCGAAGGTTTTGGTTAAAAGTTATTATGTATAATGAAAGGGCACTTCAGTTTATCCTGTTATCCTGAAAGCGTTAAAACATAATGAAAGAATTTAATTAACCATAATACAAAATTAATTGAAATATTTTGTATCTAAAAATCGATAAAAGTATAAAGTCTTGAAATCAATAGGGTATATTAAATAAAGAATAATTATGATAACAAAACAATACTATTTAAATACAGGACACAAACTTTGGAATTATTTTACCAAAGGCAACGTATCTTGGAATTGGAAAAAACCCGCATCATTTATGTTTCAACGATTTTCTCATATCTAAGGGAAATTAGTGTCGTTTTTTAATTATATTGTAACAAAATTCTAAAATTTATTTCTTCTAAATAACACCATAAAAACACCGAAACTCGGTATTTTTTGTTTTGTCACAACAAACTAATAATGAAAATAAATTCAAAGGGGATTATAAAACTAAATTATCTTTTTAAACAAGAAAAGGAGAAAAACAATGAGAATAACAGGAGTAGTCATTTACTATCTCTTTTGTATGGCAAAAGGTGATGATTTACCTAGCTTTGGAAATACTAGTTTAACTAGACAGGGTGAGTTTCTTAAAAATGAGGTTGAAAATCTTCCTGGAAATGTTCAGGATCTTAACAAAGAGATTGAAGTGCTTAAGGGGTTGATGAAGTCTCAACGTAGTCGTATTTTTGAGTTAGGCCAAGAGATTGAGGAACTTCAGAGTTTGATGAATTCTGAACGTCAAGATTCTTATATTGATCAGATTGAGCTTCTTAGAAAAAAGTCTATTATTCATAATGCACAAATTGAACAGCATAGAGTCAACTTAATCAAATTTGATATCTTAAGTAACCAAAGATATTCACGTGAGATGGAATTTTGGACTCAAACCAATCTATTCCTTGTAAATCACGAAAAAGCAATTGATTTCAACTTGAAATTTAATTATATTGTTTTGGGATCTATAACGAGTATGCTTTGTTTTTGTCGATGGAAAATAAGAAGGGAAATAAGAAATATCGTTCAAGATTTCGGTGCTAACGTTGTATTGGGGAGACCTGTAAGTGTAAGACCAACTCGAATCGGTAGAACGCGTGAATTTGACGTAGTATTGGGGAGACCTGTAAGTGTAAGACCAACGAATCGGTAGAACGCATGAATTCGACGTATGATTGAGATTTAGGCTTAGGTGATAGTATATAGAGATTTTGTTTTTTAAGGATATCGTTTGTGTTACATTTAACCTATGTTAGATTTTATTTTTGATAAGCCTGTTCTTATGGGGATTGTTAATGTTACGCCAGATTCATTTTCAGATGGAGGTTCCTATGTAAATCAGCAGGCTATTATGTCTCATATTGATCAGTTAATTAAACATGGGGCAGATATCATTGATATTGGGGCACAATCAACGCGGCCGGGAGCTGCTTTGATTTCTGTTCAAGAAGAAATCAATCGTTTATCTGCTATTATTCCACTTTTTAAGCAACGTTTTGATTGTCTTTTATCTTTGGATACATTTTATGCAGATGTGGCTAAGTTTGGGCTTGAAAATGGGGTTGATATTATTAATGATGTGTCTGGTTTAACATATGATCCCGCTATGATAGAGACATGTGCTCATTATCAAGCAGCTGTTGTGATTATGCATATGAATGGTTCTCCTAAAACGATGCAAGATAACCCAGCGTATGACGATGTTGTTGAAACGGTATATTCATTTTTTGAGCAACAGATTAATCGGTGTCGTCAGGTTGGTATTAATCAAATTATGCTTGATCCAGGTATTGGTTTTGGTAAAACATTAGAGCATAATTTGATGTTATTAAAACAGTTGTCTCATTTTCAGTCTTTAGAGTGTCCTATTATGGTTGGGACTTCACGTAAATCATTTATTAATCAGATTAGTAAATCAGCAGTAGATCAGCGATTAGGGGGTAGTATTGCTGCTAATTTATTGGCTTGGCGATGGGGAGCTAAGGTGTTTCGAGTGCATGATGTGTTTGACATGAAGCAAGCTTTTGATGTTT
>PBBX01000006.1 GCA_002716725.1 bacterium
CTCAGGATCCGATTAATGTTATGTATACACTATATCAGTTCCCCAAAATGATAGAGTCTTTTGAAAAATGTCTTATCTCATTGAAGGAATGGTATGAATTAGAAAATCCTGTTATTTGTAAAGGAAAGCATTTTGAAAAAGAAGAATTGGATAGTTGTAAAAAACATAAGTCACTCCACCCTGTAACAAATAAAAAGGAAGAGATAGTTTATTTTGAAGATTCAGCAATGAAAAAAATGATAGAATTACATAAAAAATTAAGAGAACAAAAATCCAGCAATGGCTAGAGGAAATCTAGTTAGAAAAGAAATAAAGCTTTAAATCAAAAAGCCAAATGAAGATATTTGTTGTGTCATAAACGATGGTTTATGAGATACCTCTTCTTAAAACCCAACTAAATGAAATTTTTTGTCTCTAAAACACGATAACTATATAAAGCCTTTACATAAAAAGGTAAAATAAAGAAGGAACGATTATGTCAGGAATATCTCCAGTAATATCAGCAGCAATAAAAATTCAGGCAAGGGTTCGAGGTCAACAATTAAGAAATCAACAATTATTACAAGCTGCTAAGATTGGAGATATTAAGCGAACTAAAAATTTAATTAAACATGGAGCCAATGTAAATGTTACAAATATATATGGCGAAACAGTACTTCAGTTGGCAGCATTCGATGGTTTTGTAGAGATTGTTCAATTATTACTTGATAAAGGAGCTGAGGTAAATGCTACAAATAAATATGGAATTACAGCACTTCATTTTGCAGCAGTAGGACAAGCACAAGAAGGTTATGAAGAGATTGTTCAATTATTAGTTAAAGCTGGAGCTGATATAAATGCTAGAGATATTTGGGGAAATACAGCACTTCAGAGGGCAACAACATTTGGTCATAATGTTAAGCTTAAGAACGCTATAGAGGAAGGAAAAACAGATTTAATTAATTTAGCAAAGGCAATTCCCATGATAGCTAAACACCTAGAAAAGTCACTAAATCCTGATGTAATACTAGATATTATGAGTTATGCGAATATTAACAAGTCTCAAAAAATTCAAGCAAAAAAATACATGAAAGCACGTGGTATCTTTTATACAGAAAGAGAAGAAGCAGCCGCCGCAACAAAAATCCAAGCAATGGCTAGAGGAAATCAAGGTAGAAAATAAATAAATCCTTAAATCAAAAATCCAAATGAGGATAAACGAATAGACATGGCGGGACAGTTTTTATAAAAAAGGAATGTCTCATAAACGATCGTTTATGACACAACAAATATCCTCATTGGGATTTTTGATTTAAGTATTTATTTTAAAAAATTTTTTACTTCCCAAAGTGTTTTTTTTAAAAAAGTTTATATTTCCTAAACTTTTAAACCATTCAAATGCTTTTTGAGAATTACTTTTTGCTAACTTGATTTCCTTTAGCCATTGCTGGATTTTTGTTGCTGCTTCTTTTTTTCTTTCTTCAATATAGTTTTGTGCTTGTTTTTTTTGTGACGCAGAAAGTGGTTTTTCTATAAATTGAACTATTTCTCTCGTAACCTCTGAGGTACCTGTTAATGACTGCTTTAAAAATAAATTAATGTATTCTTGTTTTTTTGGATACTTATGCGATTCATCTTGATATAATTTTATAAGTTCGTTTTTTCCTTCCTCTATAACGTTCTTAACATTAACATAATGAGCCCCGTCCCTTATTGCTTTTGTAACTGTAATTCCATTTTCATCTCTAGCATCTAAATTAGCTCCAGCTATAACTAATGCTTTAACAATTTTTAGATTACCCTTTAATGATGCATTATGAAGTGCTGTCTGCTCATTAAAATCTTTAGCGTTTATATCAGCTCCTTTATCAAGTAATAATTTAACAATCTCTAGGTGACCTCGGCATGCTGCCTCAAGAAGTGCTGTGCTTTCTAATTTATCTCTAGCGTTTACATCGGCTCCTTTAGCAAGTAATATTTTAATTTTTTCACACTTTCTATCTTGAGAAATAATATAACTTTTAACGATTCCTAATAATTCTTGATTTCTGAATTGTTGACCTCGAACCCTTGCCTGAAGTTGTGTAACTGCTAATCCTACTGAGGATATTATTGACATAATTATTCTCCTTTCTTATTTATTATACCCTTTTTATGTAAATGCTTTATCTAGTTATCCTGTTTTAGTGACAAACAATTTCAGTTATTTTTAGAAACATCAATTTCATTGCTTAAAAAAATTTAACCTAAAACTGTTTGACAGCATCCAAAATAAGTTGAAGAACCGTATCTGGTTTAGCACGACCCTTTGTTAATTTCATAACTTGTCCCATCAAAAAATTAGCAGAATTGGTTTTTCCTGCTTTAATTTTAGCAACAACATCCATATTAGCCTTTAAAATATCTTGTACCACCGCTTCTAATTCTGATGTATCCGAAATTTGGCCTCCACCCATTTGAGCAATCACATCCGCAACAGAAAAAGACGATCCAAAACAAGCAACCTGAACATCTTTAGCCATTTTTCCTGATACCTTTCCCGTATCAATTGCATCACATAAATCAGCAACTTGTTGAGATGAAATAGGCAAACTTGAAAAATCAACCTGTTTTTCTTTAATAGCTGCATTTAACTCCCCTGTTATCCATAAAGCAACTTTCTTAGGTTTAGCAGATGTAACCTGAGAAATAACATCCGTAAAAAAATGACCCATCGATACATCCTGTAATAACACCTTGCATTCATGAGAGGTTAACGCATAATCATCCTGATAACGCTTTAATTTCATAGCTGGCAATTCAGGCAACTCAGCTTTATAATCAGCTAATTCATCCGCTGTAATCACCAAAGGTGGTAAATCAGGTTCAGGAAAATATCGATAATCATGAGCTTCTTCTTTTCCTCTCAAAGATGTTGTTGTTTGTGTCGCTTCATCAAAGTTACGTGTTTCTTGAATAACAGCTTCTCCAGCTAATACCAACGCTGTTTGCCGCTTAAATTCTACTTCAATCGCTTTTTCAATACTGCGAAATGAATTAACATTTTTTATTTCAGCTCGAGTTCCAAACGAAGTCTCTCCTTTTTTACGAACTGAAATATTAATATCGGCTCTTAAAGAACCTTCTTCTAAGTTCCCATCACACACATCAATATGCTGAACAATCATCTTAAGCCCTTCTACATAAGCTCTTGCTTGTGCTGCCGAACGAATATCAGGTTCAGAAACAATTTCAATTAAGGCTGTTCCAGCACGATTTAAGTCAACTAAACTATGCGTTGCCCCTTTAATAGAATCCGCTCCTTGGTGAACTAACTTTCCAGCATCTTCTTCCATATGAATACGCGTAATTCCAATCCGCTTTTGAGTTCCTTCAACATCAATATCAAGATGTCCCCCTAAACAAATAGGCTTATCAAACTGACTAATTTGATATCCCTTTGGCAAATCAGGATAAAAATAATTTTTTCGAGAAAAAACCGATGTTTGTTGAATATCACAATCCAATGCCAACCCTGCTAACACCGCTAACCGAACAGCTTCTTTATTTAAAACAGGCAAAGCTCCTGGCAATGCTAAATTAACTTCAGAAATATGAGAATTAGGATCATCACCAAAAGCTGTTGAAGAAGGACAAAATAATTTAGATTGTGTCTTTAGCTGACAATGAACTTCAATACCAATTACCATTTCAAAATCATGTCTTGTCATGAATTCCCCTCCTGAAGATGAAAGCTCGTATGCTGTTGATACGTATATCCCATTCTCAATAACATCGCTTCATCTAATACCTTACCAACAAACTGCATTCCAATAGGAAGCCCCTCACTAAAACCACAAGGGATAGACATTGCAGGAAGCCCTGCCATATTAGCTGGAATAGTAGCAATATCATTTAAATACATCTGTAATGGATTATTTGTATGAGCCCCAAATTTAAATGCTGGCGATGGTGTAGTCGGCGATAAAATCACATCATAATCATTAAAAACACGATCAAAATCCTGTTTAATAACCTGCCTAGCCTTTAACGCTTTTCCATAATAAGCATCATAATAACCCGAACTTAACACAAATGTACCCATTAAAATTCGCCGTTGAACCTCATCCCCAAACCCTTCAGAACGAGACTTAATAATCATTTCTTTTAAGGTATCTGCTTCCTGAGTACGATGCGTATACCGAACCCCATCAAAACGAGCTAAATTAGCCGATGCTTCTGCAGGCGCAATAATATAATAACAAGCTAAAGCAGCTTTAAATGATTCCATTGAAACAACATCATACGTTGCTCCTAAAGACACATACAAATCTAACGCTTGCTTAACAGAATCCGAAACAGCATCATCAATCGTATCTCCAAATAATTCTTCAGGAACTGCAATTCTTACCCCTTTAACATCATTAACTAAAGCTTGTGAAAAATCTGGCACATCACATTGTAATGAAGTTGCATCGTGAGTATCATGACCTGATAAAATTGTTAATAAATGAGCTGTATCTTCAACCGTATGTGAAAACGGCCCAATTTGATCCAAAGACGAGGCAAAAGCAACCAAACCATAACGAGAAATTCGTCCATAAGTAGGCTTTAAACCCACAACACCACAATAAGCAGCGGGTTGCCGAATAGATCCCCCTGTATCAGATCCAAGCGATAAAGCAACTTGCCTCGCAGCTACAGTAGCCGCAGATCCACCTGACGATCCCCCAGGAACATACCCTATATTGTTAGGATTCTTAGTCGCACCAAAAGCAGAATGTTCTGTTGATGATCCCATAGCAAATTCATCCAAATTACATTTCCCAACAGGAATCAAATCAGCATCTAAAATATGCTTAACAGCTGTAGCCGTATAAGGTGCTTCAAAATTTTCTAACATCTTAGATGCACACGTCGTTTTAGTATTTTTTAAACAAAGATTATCTTTAATCCCAATCGGAACGCCTGCTAACGACGATTGAATGTCCCCTGCTTGAATCCGCTTATCAACTTCTTTAGCCTTGTGTAAGGCTAAATCAGCTGTTACCGATATATAAGCATTAATATCACCGTCTGTTTTATCAATAGTATCTAAAGATAATTGAGTTAACTCAACAGATGTAATCTCACCTGCATGAAGTTTTTTTGCTTGGTCAATAGCCGATAAACCCATGAAATCAGACATAATCAAATAATTTTAGGAACTCGAAAAGCTCCTGATTCCCATTCTGGCGCATTTTTGTCTAACAATAAATCCTCTGGTTTTTTAGCAATATCATCACGCTGATAATGGGCTTGTTCAACAACGGTAGTCATGGGCTTAACATCAGCTAAATCCATAGCATTAATGGTCGCCACTTGATCTAATATATCATTTAATTGTGTTAAATATGTTTGCTTATGATCAGAATCAAGCTCTAAATGAGCTAAAGTTGCTGTTTTTTCTAAATCTGCTTCTGATAAAGACATAGGCTAAGTATACAAAAGTCAATTTGGTTACTCAATAATTAAAAATAATCATAACCATCATATGCCAGGTTGATTTAACAGGCCAATATTAGAAACATCCCCGTTTAAATCTTGATTAAAATTCACTGCATCCAAAAACATATAGTCCATATCCGTTCCTTGGCGAATATCCCAACGTGATAAATCCACGTTAAACGATCTTGCTTCAAAAAACATAGCATTCATCATTTTAACCTCAGATACATGCCAATGACTAATATCCTGATTAAAATAAATAGCCCTTTCAAACATACTGTTCATATCCGTTACATTACTAACATCCCAATTAGAAATATCACAATCACATAATACCTTACCAAAAAACAAATCCGACATATATGTAACTAAATGAGTATCCCAATCATTGATATCACCACATGCTGTATCAGAATAAGCGTGATAATATCCACTTCATCTAGTTTACAAACTAAGTGATCTTTATTAGCAAGTTAAAACAGGTTGAAACACATTAGAATGTCCAACCGTTATATCAGCTGCATGGATAATATCCCCAACAACTAACAGTAAAGCAAGTCCTAAAATAAACATAAGTATCAAATCAAATTGAGCAAAAACCGATTGTAAATATTTCATATCCCTCTCCTTTTTAACATACCGTCCCCCCTAAGGAGGCATACTGTCTTAGTTAAACGGTTAAATTAACTCGTTTTATATAGTTATCGTGTTGAAACAAAAAAAAATTTCAAAAAAGTATAAAGAATTGAATACCCTATTCAAAAATATATCTCATAGAGTTTAATAGTAAACTATCCACGTATTACTTAATAAGCTGTTTTTCAAACGTATTCTGAATTTTTTGTGAATCCAATGAAAAATGAAGCCGCCACAACTCTGTTTGACGCTGATTTAACTTAATAATTGAATCCAAAATAATGCCTACTGCAATCAAAATAAACCCTATCACTTCACACATCCCAACAAAAATAGCCGTTGGTACTCGAGGAACCAGTCCTGTTTGAATAAAATCTACAATAATAGGAATCCCTAAAAACACCCCTAAACTTACAAAAAGAAATCCCATCCAAGAAAAAAAACGTAATGGATAATATAGTCTAATTAACGACACCATTAACCGTATGACACGAAAACCATCTCGAAATGTGTTTAATTTAGATTCACTGCCTTCAGGGCGATCTTGATATTGAATAGGTAATTCACAAATTCGATAATGATTCGTAAGCATATGAAGCGTCATTTCAGTCTCTAATTCAAACCCTTTTGATACAATCGGAAAATGCTTTACAAATTCCCAAGAAAAAACACGATACCCACTAAACAAATCAACAATATTACTTTTAAAAAACATATTAATTAGACTAGATACCCCTCGATTACCAATATAATGAAACTGACGTGTTGATGTATTCTGATACATTTGATTCGACAAACGATCTCCTATCACACAATCATACATACCCTGTTCTACCGGTTCTAATAAATTTAATAAATCATCCGCTAAATATGTATCATCGGCATCAACCATAATATAATATTCTGCTTGGACCGTTCTAAAAGCATGCCTAACCGCATAGCCCTTTCCCTTAGTGGGACAATTGATAACCTCCCCATTAATGTTCTGTGATTTGATAACATCACATGCCTTTTCTTGTGTATCATCTGTAGAGGCATTATTAACAACAACAATATACGCATCTGGTTTTACCCTAGCAAAATCACAAATAACCTTCTGTATCGTAATAGACTCATTATAGGCAGGAATAATGACTGCATATTTATGGAAAAAGCACATAATTTATCTTATCCCGAACATCAATTAAAAACGATAATGAATGATATTCATGAGCCAAAACTGAAAAAAACATTATGTATAAAATACTACATGCCCCAAAGTATATAAATGGATTTTTGATAAAATCATCCCGCTTTATAACAGTAAAATAATAGCTACCCCCAATTAAACCCAATAATAAAATAATAGAAGATATAACAAAAACAATACTTTCATTAGCCTCTGCTGAAAATTGAATAGCATAAATTACCAACAAAATACTAACAACGACTAACAAACCTATATACCATTTTTTTAATCGTTTAAGGTACACTGGATGATTCATTAATGTAACGTATAAATACCCAGATAATGCTAAGAACCCTGGAAAAACATAAGAAATATATCGTAATAATTTAGTATGCCCAGAAAATGAAAACACTAATAAACAGGGTACTGACATCGCAAGAAAAAAAAGAACACACTCATGTTTACTATACAGTTTCCATAATGATGGCGATAAAGCAGATACAACCATAGGTGTTACAGGCAACAACCCAACAAAAGCAGTTAATATAAAACCATAATAATCATTACTATGACCTTTTTCATCCCCAAAAAAACGAAACAAATTATCATATAAAAATTCGTTTAAAAATACATCTGGATACATTACGTTTTGAACATATACCCAAGGAAAAACAGCTAAAACAGCCACAATAGCCATTATAAGCCCATGAACAAAACTAATAAAAAACCAATCTCGACGAGTAGGTTGGATAAAAAATTGTAGCACCAAAACAAAAAACCCTGCTAAACCTAATACAATCATAAAACGAGATAATACGCCAATCATTAACCCTAAAACAATCCATACCAACCATTTTTTACTAGCAGATTTTGCATAAAATGCATACCCAACACAAAATAGCATATACCCAAATGCCGCCGGCAAATCATACATAGGGGTTCGTGACAAATATACCATCACAAAGTTAATAGCTGTAAAAATAGTACTAATTAAAATAGTAGTATCATCTAACTTATACCCCTTACATGCAACATACACCAACGAAACACACCCCATCCCACATAGTACATTAAAAAGATTTAGTGTATAAAAATTCAATGAAAAAATCGTAATAAATAGGGATGTCCCCCAAGCCAATAGTGGCCCATGTGATTGATCTGATTCGGCCGCTAAAAAAGTCCCATTTCTAGCAATCTCATACGCCCAATCTACCCAATGTGCAATATCGCCATCTGTTAATGGAAACCCAGAAAAAGGCCAACTTACAACCAAAAAATATATCGATAAAATTAAAAACAAAGGATGTCTTACTAAATGATACAAAAATTGCATATTATACAGTCTAATACCAAACGAAAAAAATATAAATAAAAACTAATATTTTTCTTTTGTATAAATAATTAAACGTTATAATAAACGTAAGATTATCATGATTGTAACATTAGATTTAGGAACCACAAGCATTAGATGCTTAGCCATTGATAGACTAGGAAACTGTATCGCAATCGCCCAAGAAGAATTTAAACAATATTTTCCAAATACAGCATGGGTAGAACATGACCCTGAAGAAATTTGGAATAAAACAGTTATCGTATTACAATCCGTTTTAGACAAAATTACTAGGCCCCCTAATGGCATTGCCATTACAAATCAACGTGAAACCGTGGTTGCATGGGAACGATCTACTAAAAAATCGCTTTATCATGCTATTGTTTGGCAATGTCGCCGAACAGCAGACCGAATCGCTAATTTAAGTCAATCCGATAAAAACAGAATTAAAAAAATAACAGGCTTAATCCCAGATGCTTATTTTTCAGCATCAAAAATAGAATGGCTGTACCAACATATACCAGCCATAAAAGAAGCAGAAAAAACAAATAACCTTTGCTTTGGAACCATTGATTCTTGGATATTATATAAGTTATCAAAATCAGCTGTATTTAAAACAGATACATCAAATGCATCTCGTACACTATTAGTAAATTTAAACTCTCAAACCTATGATCAAACATTATTAGAGCTATTTAATATAAAAAGAGAATGGTTACCTGACATTCATAGTAGCAACAGCCTATTTGATTATTCTAATGCATCAATTACTGGTACAGAAATTCCTATTCATGCCATTTTAGGCGATCAACAATCCGCACTTTACACACAATGCGGCCATGATACCAATCGTATCAAAAATACCTATGGAACCGGATTATTTGTAGCGGCTTCCACTGGCAATAAAATCATTGAAACACCAAAATTATTATCAACCATTGCTTGGACCTTAAATAACAAAACAACCTTTGCTTTAGAAGGCAGCATCTTTGTTGGAGGATCCGCCATTCAATGGTGCCGAGATCAACTAAACCTAATTAACCATGCTGAAGAAAGTGATACCTTAGCACAATCCTTACCAGACAATGACAATGTATATTTTGTCCCTGCCTTAACAGGGCTAGGAGCCCCCCATTGGGATTCATCAGCACGAGGTATCTTTATTGGTATCACTCGAGGAACAACAAAAGCACATCTAATTCGTGCTATTTTAGAATCATTAGCGTATCAAACAAAAGATGTATGCAATATCATCAACCAGAGTTTAACGCCAGCCACATCATTAGCCGTTGATGGAGGCGCTTCTGACAATCAATTTTTAATGCAATTTCAAGCCAATATACTAGGAATTCCTGTAGAAAAATCCTCTATTACAGAAGCAACAGCCTATGGTGTAACCGCTATAGCTGGTATATCACTAAACCTATTTTCTGAAAGCGACTTTAGAAACTTTTTTCAAACAACAAAACACTATCAACCCATGTTTGATAAGAATAAAATTGATGTATATTATTCTAAATGGACAGAAGCTGTAAAACGAAGTCTTCAATGGAGTTAAATCAAGATCCTCACTATGATTTAATTATTATTGGAGGAGGAATTAATGGGGCAAGCGTTGCAAGAGATGCTGTTTTACGCGGATTATCGGTTTGTTTAATTGAAAAAAATTCCTTTGGATCCGGAACATCATCCCGTTCCACAAAATTAGCTCATGGAGGCATTCGCTATTTAGAACATTTTGAATTCACATTAGTATATGAATCCTTAAGAGAGCGACACCTCTTACTACAAAATGCCCCTAAGTATGTAAAACCTTTAAAGTTTCTTTACCCAATCTATAAATCCGGATATCGATCATTATTAAGAGTACGATGTGGCATGTGGTTATATTCACTATTATCTCGAAACTCAACGCTTCCAAAACATAAACGATTAAAAAAAGAGGACATACTCTCTCTATGTCCATCATTATCACCCTATGGGTTACAAGGTGGAATAATATATTATGATGCTCAAATGAAAGACTATGAATTAGTATTAGCAAATATCAATGACGCCAGTAATCATGGGTTAATCTCTCATGAAAATACAACCGTAACAAATTTTATAAAAGATAACAAACAGTGCACCGGAGTCATCATAAAATCAGGAGACCTATCAAAAAAAATATATGGATCAACCATTTTAAATGCAACAGGCCCATGGTGCAACGAATTAAGTAAACTAGATGAACCCTCCGCTAAACCACTAGTAGCACCAACAAAAGGAGCCCATATAATCGTTAATGACTTAGGATTATCACATGCATTAACCTTAGAAATCCCAAACGAGAAACGAATGTTTTTTATGATCCCCTGGGAAAATAACACACTTATCGGGACAACAGACACCCCATTTGAAGGAAACCCCGATACAATTAGCATTACCAATGATGATAAACAGTATCTCCTTAATGCAGCCAATCACTATCTTAAAAATCAAACATTAACAGAAAACGATATCATTGATAGCTTTGTTGGATTAAGACCCTTACAATACTCTGAAAAAACAGCATCAAGACGAAGTCGTGACTTTTCTTTATTTGAATCCAATAGTGGCCTCCTTCATTTATTTGGAGGAAAATATACATCCTATCGTCATATGGCAGAAATAACTGTAAATCATATTATTTCACAGCATCCTAACCCAACTCAGTTTTATCCTTGTACAACACAATCAAGAATGCTCCAATAAAACTATAAACATGAACATGTTAAAAACATCTAAAATTGCTATTGGATCTCATCGAGGCCTAAGCAATACATTACATCCAAACATAGCACCTAATACAATCGCCTCATTTGAAACATTAGAACAACAGCACGCCGATTACATCGAATGTGATTGTATAATGACAACAGATAACGCTATTATTCTTTATCATGATCCATTAATTAACAACAAACCTATTATAAAACAAACATTAAACAGCCTTCATAAACATCATCCAAACATAGAAACATTAGATAGCTTATTAAAAATATTAACATCTCCTCCAATAACACCCTTATCCAATAAAACCCTTTGTTTAGAATTAAAATTTTATGAATCAGAAGCTAAGAAAAAAGAATTATTTGCTACAACAATCATCAAAACATTAGTCTCCTATAATATGCAAGATAGCGTCATCATTGTGAGCTTTGATCCAGATTTACTTTACCTTATATATAAACAAAACAATCAACTCTCGTTAGGCTTAAACCTAGCATTCCAAACAACACACCCTACATGTTTTCAATTAACACAAAAAGCCTTAGACCACCCTATCCTATCAACATTAACATACTGCTGCCCTCATATAGATGATATAAATCATCCCAAACTACCTACTCTGCCAAAATTGGTTTGGGAATCTGAAAATGAAGACAAAATTCTTAACTATTTAATAAAATTAGATATAATCAATATGATTAAAAAATGGTGCAGCCAAAAAAACATTCATGGCTTTACAACCAATACAGTTGAAGCTATCTATAAACTCTTTAAAAACAATTCTCTGAAATAGTCTACTAAAAATAGAAACATTATCCTAAATAAACTATGCTATTTAATTAATTCCCTAATAATAAAAGTATTGTCTCATTTTTTTTATCATAAACTTCAATTGTATAACGATTATTGGAAGCATCAAAAATATAAGTTATCTTTCCAGAAGAATCATTATTTGTTAAAGGTTTATTAGTAAAGGGATTAATAGGAATCTGCTTGATAAACACCTCATCCATAAGTAAGTCAATTAAGGTTTCAATGGCATATAAATTTGGATACGTACCATGATATAAAAAAAACGTTTCAATGGCCATTTGAATACTATAAGCGGTTTGCTTTAAATGTGAATACTTTGCATGAATCTGTAAGCGTGTATAATTTGGGATCACAATACTAGATAAAACAGCACTAATAATTAAAACAACGACTAATTCAATAATAGTCAGGCCTAAACTCAATGATTTACTCACTATCATAAAGCATGCTCAAGCAACTGTATAAAGGGTTGTAATGTTATATAAAAGCCAACCATAATACTAATAGCTGTAAAAGAAGTAAACCCAATAGTAACCCCTAACGACAATCGTTTCATAAAACAAATAAATTTATCACGATAAAACCCAATAACATACATCAACGCATCCTGTAAGGTATCCGAAACAATCCCTTGCTCAATAATATACTCATGATGCTTATGTTGTAATAAAACATGAAATGCTTTTTGATAAGAATGATCCTTTAAAATTAACGATCGAAATGACTCAAAACGACCATCACTAGAAACGGATGAAACTCTAACAGAAACAGATCGAGCAATCTCCTTCAACGACATTCCTTGGCCATGTAATGATGCAATCATAGCCAAAAAATCTTGGACCATAAAATCTATTTTAATAGGACCTAAAATGTGTTGAATCAATCGACTAATAGGATAAAAACATAAAAGCCCTACACAAAAAAACACCATCAGAAAAAATAATCCATGATTATAAATAGCGATAGAAGCATGCTGAAATAAGGCTAACCACATAGGAAGAGGCGTATTAAACTGATCTAACATATCAATAATTTTGGGAATTAACTGTATAACAATAAATCCATTAAGCAAAAGTGATATAAGCATTAAAAAAAACGGCTTAATACTCATGTTAAGAACCAACAAAAACGTATCTCTTTTTTGTTGTAATTCAGATATTTTAAATTTAAGCCATACCCTTAACGATACATTATATGATTCACAAACAATAAAAGAGTATAAATATAATAAATTGCTAATAGCCTCAATAAAGGCTATCCCATTTTCAATATCACGTCTAATACGCCCCCCATAAGAATGTTTAAAACGTAAGTAATCATCTGATATATCTAAAGCTTGTTTTTCAGATAATCCAATCCTTAACAAATCATATACAGCCGTTAAAAAATCAATTAAAGATTGTTTAGGAAAAATCATTATGTATATTATTTTTATACAAAAACTATATTACGTCAAATAGTTTATTTTAAAAAATAAAAAGCAAATAAAAATTAATCATAGTCTCAGAAAGATACAATTACCTATTATATTTAACTTGATTTCAAATAATAAATCATATGATGAAATCCCTTAATCAAACACATTATAGTCCTTTCATAAACGCATCCCGTTATCACATAATCGATGATTAAACCGTTATTAGGATTCCCCTATTTACAAAACAACGTCTATAAATAGTAATATTAAGCACAAAGAAATCATCCATTTAAATATATACTTATCTTATATTTCAGCATTTATTTTGATATGATAGTCACAAGTATTTGAGGTGTTTTAATTGTCAGTTACCAACTTATTACAATTAAATAGAAAATCAAAAAAATTAACATTAATGAATATTGTTGATTTAACAGGATTAAGTTACGGAAAAGTATATCGTATTTTTAACGGAGCAATCGATAAACCAACCCCTAATAGTTTAAAACTGCTAGCAAAAGCACTACAGCTAGATTATAGCTACTTATTTCAAAAAGCAGGGTATTTTAAAACCCCATCCAAAAAAAAAGAAAGTAATGGCTTTCTAATGCCGCTATTAAGTTGGGAGTTTTGCTACTTAGCATTTCCATTTCAGGAACCCTTAAGTTCCGGACTCTCAGATGAGCATATCCCCTATCATCGAAATATAAAAGATGGATTTGCTATAATCATTGACAAAAAACATGCTCTATCCCCTTTATTTTCATATAAAGATAAACTTATTTGTGATCCCCACATTACTCCAAAAAACAATGATGTGATTATATACATTAATACCAAAACAAATACATTCAATTATGGGATTTATAAAAACAGCCCTAGTAAATGCTATATCTCATCATTACATCCAAACAACTATGACGATATTTATATAGAAGATGCCTTACAACCAATCACGTTAGGAACCATCATAGTCCATCAGAAAAGTTGATTTTTTAGTATTATTTTCATATAGTTAATGTCTTAAAAGATAATACGTTACAGAAAAGGAAATAAATATGTCAAAAAAAATTGCTATTAATGGATTTGGAAGAATTGGCCGAAATGTTTTTAAATTATGTTATGAAAATAATGATATAGACGTTGTTGCCATTAATGATTTAACCGATGCTAAAACATTAGCACATCTACTTAAATATGATTCAGTACATGGCCGATTTTCAAGACAAGTGGAGGTTAACGATGAGGGAATTCTTATAGACGGTAACCTAATTCGTATCTATGCCATTAAAGATCCTAAACAATTACCGTGGAAAGAACTAGACATTGATGTTGCTATTGAAGCAACTGGAATATTTACATCAGCTGAATCTGAAAAAGGGGGTTACATGGACCACATTTCAGCAGGTGCCAAAAAAGTAATCTTAACAGTCCCAGCAAAAACAGACATAACAACGGTTGTCTTAGGTGTAAATGATACCGTTATAACACCAGAAATAAATGCTTATTCAAATGCAAGTTGCACCACAAACTGCTTAGCTCCATTAGCAAAGGTTTTAAATGATGCATTTGGTATTAAACGGGGTTATATGACAACTGTTCATGCCTTTACAAATGACCAAAATATTTTAGATTTACCTCATAGTGATTTACGACGAGCCAGAGCAGCAACACAGTCGATTATTCCAACAACAACAGGCGCTGCAAAAGCAGTAGGCTTAGTCCTCCCCGAACTGAAAGGAAAATTAGATGGTATGGCAATGAGAGTTCCTGTACCAGATGGATCTGTAGTAGATTTAGTATGTGAACTAGAGCAAGATACATCGATAGAAGAAGTTAATAGCATTGTAAAAAAAGCAGCCAATAATGGATTAAAAGGTATTTTAGAATATACAGAAGATCCCTTAGTATCAGCTGATATAATAGGAAACCCCCACTCATCTATTTTTGATGCAAAATCAACCATGGTAACCGGAAACATGATTAAAGTTGTATCCTGGTATGACAACGAAATTGGATATTCAAGTCGTATTGTTGATCTTATTTTAAAAATAATTTAAGAATGCAAAAAGCATCTATAAATGATTTAAATAAAGAAAATCTTTATAGAAAAATTGTATTAATCCGAGTAGACTTTAATGTTCCATTTGAAAATGGCGTGATAACAGATGACTCTAGAATAAAAGCAGCCATACCAACGTTAGACTATTTAATAAAACATGGCGCACGTTGTGTGATCGCATCTCATTTAGGAAGACCCAAAGGAAAAAAAGACGTATCATTAAGCTTAGCTCCTATTGCAAAACACTTATCGAAATTAATTAACCAAGATGTTCTGATGTGCCATGATTGCATTGGAAATAGCATAAAAGAAACCATTCAAAATCGTCATGATATTTCTTTATTTTTATTAGAAAATGTACGATTTTATAAAGAAGAAGAAACCAATAATGAAACATTTGCAAAAGAACTAGCCTCATTAGCCGACATCTTTGTGCAAGATGCATTTGGAACCGCACATCGTGCACATGCATCAACAGCAGGCGTCTCCAATTACCTCCCATCCTATGCTGGATTACTGGTAAAAAAAGAATTAACGTTTTTACAAAGTGTGTTTGATCAGCCCGAAAGACCCCTCTTAGCCATTGTAGGAGGCGCTAAAGTATCAACAAAAATAGCTGTGTTAGATCACTTACTAGAAAATGTTGATTATCTTGTTATAGGAGGAGGCATGGCCTTCACATTTTTAAAAGCCCAAGGATTTTCTATTGGAAAATCACTATGTGAAGATGATAAAACCGATCTAGCATTACATCTTTTAGATAAAGCAATATCATTAAATAAATCGATATTACTCCCGTTAGACCTCGTCGTAAGTCAGTCTATAACGAAGACGGATACAATCCGTATTGTTGATGCCAAACAAATCCCTGAAAACACCATGGGTCTAGACATAGGTCCAGAAACAATTAAAGCAATTGAATCTTTAATAAACATATCAAAAACGGTATTATGGAATGGGCCTTTAGGCGTATTCGAAATAGATGCATTTGCTAAAGGAACGTGTGAGGTGGCAAACCGTTTGGCAACATCACCTGCAACAACAATCATCGGAGGAGGCGATTCTGTGGCAGCTGTTCATAAAGTAAATCAAGCAAGAAATATGAGCCATATCTCTACAGGAGGAGGCGCCTGCCTGGAATATTTAGAAGGAAAAGAGTTGCCTGGCATAGCATGTCTAAAGGAAAAAGAAACCGTATGAGCCACGTTAATGAATTAAAACAAGCACTTGAAAATTTATCATCTAAACAACATGTAATTTCCAAAGAAGCAACATTAGCAAAAGAATCCCTACAAGAAAATTATAATCAAAAAAACAACAGTGAATTAGTTGAAAAGCAAACCGCTATAATGGATGAGTTTAGTACCTCTATTACCTTATTAATGGATATTTTTTCTCAATCTCGATTTGATAGCATAATGGGCCTCATTGCCGATCCATTACGACTTCTATTATTAAACTTCTTCATGTCCTGCTTTAAAGGCATTGGGTTTGCTTTTGGAGTTGCTTTAGTTATATTACTGATAGCGAGTGTATTCGGAACAGATCTAATTTCTTTTTACCTAAACTAAGTGTTAACTCGTACGCATTACGTTTTCATTTTCTTATTAGTCTTTCTAGATCAAAGTACAAAGTGGGTAGCCCAAACATACCTTAAATTTTTTCACTCAGTCATTATAATCCCTAAAGTATTATCCTTTGATTTAGTCCACAATTATGGTGCTGCTTATGGCATTTTACAAAACCAACGACTATTTTTACTAAGTGTCAGTGCCATTGTAATTATAGGAGGCTTCCTATTTGCTAAATCCATTATACAATCACGGTTTTCCCAATATGGTCTAATGTTCTTATTAGCAGGCGCCATTGGAAATGGACTGGATAGATTAGTTTTAGGCTATGTCATTGATTTTATTAATATCAAAATTTTTCCTGTGTTTAATTTTGCTGATATGTTTATTAATATTGCCGTCGGTTATTTTATTGTTGATATGATTATAAATGGAAAAAAAACAACTCAAAAGTAATACCTCTGGAACACGCTTAGATAAATTTCTTCAGCAACATTTTACTGTTTCAAGAGTATTAATAAAAGAATGGATTACAAAACAATATATTTCTGTAAATAATATTATTACAACAAAAGCTAGCTTTTTACTCAGTAAAGGAGACGTGATAACCTGTATTATTAATAAGGAAACCGCCTCCCCTCCCCCTTTAAACACACCCACCTCGATTAACTATATCTATGAAGATCATGACCTTGTTGTACTCAATAAACCCGCAGGCCTATTAGTCCATTTAGGAAGCAATAAAAATGAAACAACATTAGTTGATCAAGTAAAAAATGACAGGATTCCATTATATGATTATGCAGATAACAACAGAGCAGGAATTGTCCATCGATTAGATCGAATGACAGAAGGCTTATTAGTATTAGCAAAAACAAAACGAGCCTACGAATCATTATCTCAGCAATTTCGAAATAGAACGATAAAAAAACATTATTATGCGTTACTAAAAGGCAAGCTAAATCAAGATATAGATGTAAATCAACCAATTGCTCGACATCCAAAACATCGCCACAAATATTACGTTTCCCCAGACGGTCGAGATGCATACACCAAATTTTTTATTAAAAAAAACTATAATTCTATGACACTATGTAACATAGAGTTAATATCCGGACGTACCCATCAAATTCGTGTTCATGCACACTTTTTAGGCCATCCTATTATTGGTGATACTATATATACAAAAACATCTCGGCAATCTGGACAACTATTACAAGCATACTCGTTATCATTAAAGCATCCTAACCATGAAAAAAAACTCACATTCTCAATCCCTATATCAAAACGAATTCAAAAATTTTATGCATAAATTAATTATTATACTATGCATATTACTCTGGCCTAACCTAACAACTGCAGTCGATATAACCCTATCCTCAGAAACACTTCAATTTGGTGAAACCATTGCCATTACTATTAAATCCAAGCAACGAATCAAAACCCATTCAATTACATTTGGAAAAAAACCTTTCAAATTATTTTTAAATAATTACAAAAACAACCATTATATTTATGTAACTTACGTTGCCATTTCAAGACATACAAAACCAGGGTCTACTTATTTAAAAATTGGATTAACGTTTAAAAACAAAACTAAATTTTTTAAACAATATAACATTGCCTTAGAGTTTCCAGATAAACCTAAAGAAGGAAAAGTAACCTTAACAAAAAAAGCAAAATCAATTTCAAATAACAAATTATCCTATCAAAAAGAAGGTGCACTCTTAAGTAAACATTTCAAAAAAATTACCAAACGCCGTTACTTTGATGGACTGTTTGATTACCCTGCTTTTGGGAGAATGTCATCAGGGTTTGGAAAACTAAGACGCTATAATAATGGACGAAGCAGTTCGCATGCAGGCGTTGATATTGCAAACAAAAAAGGAACCCCCATTTATGCTCCCCAACACGGAAAAGTTATATTAAGTAAACAATTAGAGATTCATGGCAACACCATCATGATTGATCACGGATACGGTATTATCTCAATTTATTGTCATCTAGAGAAACGAAGCATCAAAAAAGGAAAACATATCAAAAAAGGCACCCAAATTGGAGAAATGGGTATGACAGGCGTTGCATCAGGCGTTCACCTTCATTGGGGACTAAGTGTCCAAAATGTAAGAGTAGACCCTTTATTTTGGACCCAAGAATCTAACAAAGAAATTTAATAAAGTTTAAAAATATCATATAAAGGGAAAATGAAACTTATGATAAAAAAAATAATAATCACATTTACACTACTATCAATCTGTTTATGTTGTCTATCCTGTGATGCATTAACCAATGAAGATGATGAAACATCACAACAATACAA
>PBBX01000007.1 GCA_002716725.1 bacterium
AAAAGAAACATTAAGAAAAACTTTAATCAATAGAAAAAAAGAAGAAGAAGAAGAAGAAATTCAAAAAAAGCAACTTTATGCTAAACTCATTTTGAAAAGACTCAATTCTTTATTGAATAATTTCGATGACATTAATATTCCAGATCATATAAATATACAGACAATACTAAATATATATAAAGATAAAAATCAAAATGAAGAACCCGCAGCTCCCGATGATATTATTTTTACAATTTGTACTCAATATTTAGACTTAAGTTTTGATATTCTTGTTAAATTATATCCCGATTATTTTGCTCCAGAGTCTGATCCAGAGTCTGCTTTAGAAGCTGCGTCAGAACCTGATTCAGAGTCTACTCCAGAGCCTAATACTTCGGTTCCGCCACCTTCAGCATTAAGCCACGAATCTTCACTTGCTTCAAATGCTTCAAATACAAGTGAAGGGGGAACGGAACTTTTATATGATATAGAGCGTATTAGATTAAATATGCAAGAAGAATATACAAGAGAAAATCGTTGAAACATAAATGATGCTGGCTTTTTCCAATTCCAGCTTACGTTACCTTTGGTAAAATAATTGAAAAGTTTATCTTTTCTGTTTTCATAAAGTGCTAATGTTATCATGGTCTTGTTCAAGTTAGTTTATAGCTTTTTTACCTTTTTTTATACTTATACTTTAATTATCGTTAAAATTCTTCAAAAAATTTCATTTATTTTTTAGCACCCCTTTTTTGTATCATCAACGATCGTTTATGAAACACATTCTCTTAACGAAAAAGCCAAACTTTTATAAACCTTATTTTAATATAACAATATACCCAATAAACCACTTACTAGAAAATTTCTTTCAACAAGCCTTAAGGTAGTCTAAACTTTAACTATGTCAATTTTAATCGTCTCAAACGGACATGGAGAAGATACCATTGCAATGAACCTCATTCATGCCATCCAAAAAAAAAATCCACACACAGCAATTATGGCATGCCCTCTAGTAGGAGAAGGAACAGCCTATTCAAATAATCAGATAAAACCCATACTTAAAAATCCAACATTCCCATCAGGAGGCTTCATTCGATCTATTAAGGATCTCATAATAGATATCAAAGCAGGCCTCATTAATCATATCCGATCCCAAATAAAAACCATTAAAGCCATCCAGGATAACACCATAACCATTGCTGTTGGCGATGTGTTTTGCCTGTGGTTAGCAAGCTTTAATAAAACCCCAACCTTTTTTCTACCCACCGCTAAATCGGATCATTTTATGCCTCATAGTATGATAGAGCGCTACTTAATTCGTAAACTAGCAAAACACTCCTTTCCAAGAGACAAACAAACAGCAGATAGCTTTATCCAGCATAAATTACCCGCATCATTTTTTGGAAACCCCATGATGGATTCATTACACACAACAAAAAAAATCATTGAGAATCCTAATAATCTGCCCATCATCGGACTACTCCCAGGCTCACGAAAAGAAGGCTACGCTAACCTAAACTATATGATACAACTATGTGAACAATGTCATAAAAATAACCCCCAAACCATATTTGCGTGTGCACTACCACATACGTTAGACATTCAGATAATAGTCCAAGAAACACAATGGGCATATGATCCTCAATCAAAATATTTAACCTCCCCTAATAACAGCTGTCACATTTACATAACACCCCACTTTAAAGAATTAATCAACCAAGCAACTTGCATAATAGGATTAGCAGGTACTGCTAACGAACAAGCCTTACATCTTGGAAAAACCGTTATTTGTTTTGAAGGATTTGGACCACAATCATCACTAAAACGATTTAAAGAACAACAACAATTAATGGGAAACAAACTTATTATATGTCACCATAAAATCCCTAAAGAAATTTTAAAAATACTAACATTGGAAATTAAAAAAACCACAATTATATCCCCCTCTAGTTCTAATATAAACGCATCAAAAAAAATTATTGATTACATGCTTAAGGCTGTATAAATTAAATAAGATAGTGGTACAAAAAATGTAAAGACTAGCGTACCATTAAGTTACCACCATAAAAATTAGTGCTCTATTTTCTTTTTTTATGTTTTTGAACCACTACCGATATATTAACTTGCTATATAGAATCTTTTTTTTACAAACATTTTAAATATAATTTATTGCTATAATAAAATCAAAATTATTAATATTCATTCTTAACTTAAGATAAAATATAAATTAACATCATACTAACAAATGTATTAAATTTTAATTTAAAAAAGGTTAACCACTACAATGTTTACTCATACTATTGCTATTTTATTATATAATAATCATGATATATCAATTCAAATGGTGAAAGAGCTAAGAAAAAAAGGTAATCATGATCATATATTAATATTTGATAATGGATCAACCCCTTCTTTTGAAGGATTAATTCATGATAATAATATGACGTATTATCGTAGCGAAAAAAATCTTTATGTTAATCCTGCTTGGAACAAAATTTTTGATATGGTTAATACCACATACTTAACACTTTTAAATAATGACTGTTTTATTCAATCAAACAATTATTTTTTTGAAATACTCCCTCATATGGATAAGCATAATATTGTATTATCCTCATGTAAAACAAGGCATGTAAAAAACTATAATTCTTTTATAAAATTTTTTTATTCTTGCCTTTTTTATTTTGGAAAATTATCTCAGTTGAAATATTCCAATAATGCTCGCCGCCAAGGATGGTTAATAACGTTAAATTTAGAGATTTATAAAACGTTAGATTATGTAATACCAAATTATTTAAATATATGGTACGGAGATGATTGGATTTATAGTCAAATTTTATTAAAAAAATTAAAGTATGCTATCTACAAAAACAGATATGCATTACATATAAAAGGGCTAACATCTTCAACATTAAATCACATAATTAATGACGATACTCAAAAACTTAATAAATATGGCAAATGGTATCAAAATATTACAAAAGAAATGCATTCAAAATGTTATGTATAATTAATATATGTATAAAACACCTTGTTAAAATAACTTAACTATAATGATATAATAAAACAAACTAATCAAAATAGAAAAAGTGTGAAACAATACATTAAATATAGTCTACTCTCCATAATATTATGCTTAAGCATAACTAACCAGTCCCACGCAAAAACATATCATTATGACACGGCTCATTCTGAAGTAGGATTTTCAGTATCACACATGGTTGTTAGTACCGTACATGGTCACTTTAATGATGTAACTACTGACCTTTTTTGGAACCCAAAAAAATTAAAAAACTCATACCTTAATGGGACCATCACGGTAACGTCTATCGATACGAACAACAAAAAACGAGATAAGCATTTACAAGAAAAAGAGTTTTTTCATAGCAGCAAATTCCCCATCATAACATTTAAATCATCAGCCATTAAAGCTACCAAAAACAAAAAAAACAGCTATATTTTAACAGGAAAACTAACTATAAAAGATATTACAAAATCCATCTCATGCCCTTTAATCACAAAAGGCCCTATTACAGATCCCTGGAATAATGAACGTATTGGATTTGAGGCTACCTGCGCAATTAAACGAATGGACTTTAACATTAATCAATCAAAAACATTAAAAACAGGTGATTTAATTATCGGCAATGATATCAAGCTAATAATTACCGTAGAAGGAATAGCAAAAAACAACTAATTGGTGCGCGTGGAGGGACTTGAACCCCCATGCCTCGCGGCACTAGATCCTAAGTCTAGCGTGTCTACCAATTTCACCACACGCGCACAGGCAATTAGTAGTGTAACAAGTGATAAATAATTATACAAATCGATAAAACTACAATATCCTAAGTTAAACATGATAGTAAAATTTAGAATATACCTCCAAAAAATGAATAGATTTGTGTTAAACTACCTGTATGACAACCTATACAACGCCACAAGGTATTAGTGATTATTTGCCAAATGATACAAACATTTTAAATACCCAAATCATTAAATTACAATCATTATTTAGCAAAAATGGGTTTAAGCAAATCAAAACACCGACTATCGAATTTGCTGAAAATTTAGAAAAAGGATTAGGCCCAACTCAAAAAAAACAATGTATCGAATTTTTTGACCCAGCTGGTAATCGTCTCCTATTAAGACCTGATAATACAACCCCCATCGCAAGAACCGTTGCAACACGCATGAACACAGAAAAAACACCTTTAAAACTATGTTACACCGAACCTATTTTTAGAAAATCAAATCAAAACCACAGTGATACCGAAATTTTTCAAGCAGGATGTGAAACATTTGGTTATACATCCATTGAAGATATCGCTGAAATCATAACAACCTGCATCAACGCATTAGAAGCACTAGGGGTAACAGATATCGGTATTGATATTGGACACATTAATTTTGTAAATGGATTATCAGAGGAAAAAAAAGAAGCTCTATTAAAAGGTGATTACATTACATTTGGAAAAATCCCAGAACGTGGAGAAAGTATTGAATCTGATAACAATGACTTAACACACTTAATAACGACTCTAAAAACAAAATCCCCATCGACACCTATTATGATCAATAAAGGACTCGTTAAAGGACTACACTATTATTCTGGAATCATCTTTGAGGCATATAGTAACCATAATCGAAATATCATCGCCTCTGGTGGGCAATATGATAATCTATGCTCAAAATTTGGACATACTATATCAGCGGTTGGCTTTGCGATTAATCTTAATGAAATAGGATTTCAACATGACTAAACCCATCACAATAGCGGTGCCAAAAGGCTATTTATTAAAAGAAACCCTTAGAAAGTTTAAAGCCATTGATATTCATTTTCCAAGCAACTTTGAAGAATCAAGGCGCTTATTTACATACGACACATCTGAAACATACAAGCTATTAACCGTTCGACCATGGGATGTTCCTGCATATGTCGAACAAGGAGCCGCTGATCTTGGAATTGTAGGCAAAGATGTCTTACTAGAACAAGAACCATCTGTTTATACCTTAAAAGATTTAGAATTTGGAGGATGTAAATTAGTTATTGCTGGATTAGAAGGCCAATCCATCAAAACGTTAAAACACCATTGTAAAGTAGTAACCAAATATCCTCATTCGACCATGAAATATTTTGAAACGATTGGAAAAAAAGTAAAAATTATCAAACTATATGGCGCTATTGAATTAGGCCCATTAACAGGCTTATCGGATATTATCTGTGACTTAACGGCAACTGGAAAAACATTAAAAGAACACAATTTAATTGAACTTGATACTGTATTTGAATCAACCGCACAATTAATTGCAAATCCTATAGGAATGAAAATTCATTATAAAGAAATTAGCGATATTAATTCGAGAATTTAAAATGAACAAACGGCTTATAAGAATAAACGACATAAAATTAATATTGCAAGAACTACTCATCCCAAAAGAATCCTATGAATCGGTATGGGATATTGATCTAGAGAAATTAAAAGAAAAAAATATAAGTATATTATTATTAGATTTAGATAATACACTACTATCAAATAAACAACGAAATTTATCTATTCAACACCTAAACTGGCTCCAAAAATGTAAAGACAACGGATTTCAGCTCTATTTATTATCAAATAACCGTTCTAAAAAGCGCGTTCAAAAAGCAGCAAAACAAATTGAATGTAATGGCATCTACTTAGCAATGAAACCATTTTCATTTTCAACCAAGCAACTTGCTCAAACATATCATATTAATTTAAAAAAATGTACCGTTATAGGCGATCAAGTATTTAAAGATATTATCCTTGGAAATTGGTTAAAAATACATAATATTTTAGTAGAACCGATTGATAAATCAATGTCTTTATTAGTTCGACTACAATATACATTAGAACGTTTTTTAATCCAAAAACTAAGCCCTAACCAGTAACCCATTAAAACTCATCTAAGGCCTCACTTAAAGAACACTTATACACATCTTGCAATAAGGTCAACATGGCCTCATAAAAAATAGGTTCATTCTTTTCGATTAATGTTTTTAATGAGTCTAAAACAGATACGCAACTCTCTGATAATTCATCATCCTGCCTATCAAACTCTTGCTCTATATGGTTTTTATCAGTCCTAGTCTTTAAGTTAGATTGACTAATTTTAGTTACCTTTTTCGATGAATGATCTTCCTCAATACGATCCGATATAACCTGATCAACACCAACACCATCCTTAGGTTTATTATAATTCTGACTCCCCGAAACTTGCTCAGCAATCAATGACGCCTTTTCATCATCATCATCAGATGAATCAACAGACATAGCAATAGTTAGCATTGGAGACGCACTAACATCTTGCATTAAAGATCGTTGAGACTGGTAAGCCTCTCCACCAATCAAATCAACTAATTTTCCTCCAATAGAATCCATATTAATATCTTTAATAAGATCCCCTTGAGAAAATTCTCTAACCAATTGAACCAATCGAATTAACTCTGCAGGATCTGAAACCATGGAAGCAGCATCTTCTACAAATGATTGAATAACATGAGCAACTTGCGCCATTAATTTTGAATTAGCACCTAACCCTAACTCCCCCACTAATTGTAGTAATGTATATAAATCATCTATTGTTTCTAACCCATTCTCAATCAAAGATCGTATCAGTGCTTTTATATCCTCCGGTTCAAAGCCCATTACCAAAGAAATAAAAGAACTGTTTGAGTTAAGAATGCGGTTACTTTTTAATGATAATGCTGATTGCTGATAATCCTTTCGTAACAAAACCTGCCTTTCTGAAGACCTATCCAATGCCAATAATGAAGACCTAAAATTAGTATCAATAGTACTACCCAACCCCTTGGAATCCATTTTTGGAACAGAAACAATAAACTGGGATGCGGCTGCTAAGTAATCTGAAAACCCTATATTTTTATTTTGCTTACGTAATTTTTTAAGATCTGGAACTAGCTCTTCAACCAACTCTGAATGAGATTCTAAGAGTTTATCTAACAAAAACTCTGCTGATTGAAACAGATTACGATAACTACTTTGAGAGAATTTACTATCTAACAAAGCATTAGAAAAATGTTGAAGTTTTTCCGCTAACCCTTTTTTAAAAATCTGTTTTAAACTAGAATCCATATCAGAAAATTTTTGAGCAATATTATCAACAGACTTTCCCTGAAGAAAGTCATTATTACGACCAATATTCATGTTTGCATCTATTTGATTCATCTTACATTAGTATACGATAATAAAACGAATAAAAATGCACCCATTTTTTATGATTATTAAAATAATTTTAAAAACTAAAAAAACAAAATTAAAAATCATGTTTTTCTATAGCAGCATATTTTGAAATCATTTATAATTAGAATAATGAAATCCCCTATTATTCGTTTATTAATGCTTCTTAAAATTATCATCTATTTAAGCTTAGGCGGATGTGGAAAAGTGGTCCATAAAGCAACATCAGATACAGGCCAAACCCCAACATTTTCACTTAGTATTATTGTTAAAGATATTGTATTAGCTCCAAAAGAAACCCCTATTACACCCAATATTACCCCCACACTCTTATTAGCTACACAAGAATTAACCCCTAAATTTTCACATAAAAACCCTATTTTCATGTCCTTAAAAGGATACAAAAAAAATAAAGCTCATGATCTAGCATGGGGAAAAGGAATCATAACGAGTAAAACAAACAAATCAAACAAATACTTAAACACAAAGCCTTCCCCAAATTATAAAATTCTAGAATCAACAGCCCCTACACCTTCTATTGAACAGAGCACTATTTCCGCAAATAAAGCTCCCTCTACAACAACATACACCGGCACTTTATATGACAAAAAAAAGATAAAAGTTACAACCGCAAAACAATCTCAATTTCAAGGAACATTTAAGCAATCTAAAAAAGAATGGGAATTTACAACTAATCACGTTAAAAAAACATACGATTATTATTTAACCGTTATATACGAATCAAGCACCATGTATCATATGAGCATCATCGATCAAACCATCGTATCATCCAATAAAAAAGTTGCACTTGAAACAGACCATTTTAATACATTTAAAGCCATTATCTTTATCAACGCATTTAGAACCTTAGAGTTTGATAATACATATTACGATACAATTAATATAGTATTTGACCAGCCTTTCTTCGAATCATTAAATTATGTCTTTCCAAAATTAAATAACAAAGAACTATCCAAAAAAACACCTACCTTCAAAGTAAGCGATCCCATCATTGAAGAATGCATTAAAATTTTAGAATTAAGTGTCACAGATCCTGAAGAATCACAGGCTTACATCCCCAATCTAAACAAAAAATATTTTACAGAATCTCAGAAAAAAATTCTTTTAAATAATATTAACGAACTATCAAAAGCCCCCCAATAATACCAATGAAAAAAAATCAAAAATACCAATCCCTCAACAATGGTAGTATTTTAATTTTGAGCACCTTTCTAATTCTTGCTATTACAATGATATCCGTTACCTATTGGAAATTAATACAAATACGAATCCAAATACTATCTCAAAAAAAATATTCAACCCAAGCATTTTATGCAGCTAGGGCTGGTATAGAAGATGCCATTTATGAATTTCGAATGGGGAATGACTGGGATATTACCCAAGTTAATAACAACTGGACACAAAAAAATGAAACAACATTTTACAAAACAAATATCAATTCCTCATCATTAAGTTATTTTGACTATCCCGTAAGTTTTTCTGTATCCGTTATTGGCGATATCAATAATGGTTTTGTAACCATAAATTCATCTGCATCAATATCAAATGAAGAAAACATTGTATACTATCAAAAATCATTAGTGGCATCTATAACACGTTCATTTGACAACGAAATTATAATACACGCTATAAAAGAACCATAAAATGGCAAAAGACTTTACCCAAAATGTAATTGGAATAGAAATAAATGAAGAATATATCTTCTTATCTCAAATAAACGAACAAAATAAAAACTATATATTAACCAAACATAAACAAATTAATATGCCTCCTCGAGCCATTATAGAGGGGCTAATCGCTGACCCAGACCATATTGCTGACCAAATTTCAACAGCAATCCAAGAAAATGAATTTAATGCAACCAATATTGTTATCGCGCTCAATAACAACAATTTTCTAAAAAAAACAACCAGCCTACCGCATCTAACGATACCCGAAACACAAGTAAAAATTGAAACCCTAGCTCTACAATCGCCACTTCTTCAAAATAAAGATAGTCAAATTAGTTTTCAAAAATTTAGTCCCTCTACAAAAAAAACCAAAGAATCAAATAATGAAAATGAAGAAAAAGAAGACACAAAAGAAAAAGCAAGAGATATTATCATGTATGCCGCCCTGCAGACAGAACTAATCGATAATATCGAAGACTTGGCAAAATCATTAGATATGAATTTAGTATCGATTGATCTAACCCCACTCGGAACACTTAGAGCCCTGCAATGGGATACAAAACAATCAAATGACACATCCCTATTAATTAACGTTGATTATGACTATATGGACATAAACTTTATTTATAAAACACATGTATTACTATCCCGAACCTTACGTAATAACATAAGCAGCATCATAGAAGAAGAACTCCATTTAGAATCATACCTATCAACGATGAAACACCTTTTTTTAGAATTTTCTGATATATATCCCGAATTTTCTCCCCCAACTCACTGTGTAGTTTACACGCGAACAATAGAAGTTAGCTCATTGATAAACCAACTTTCAAAAGAATTAAACATCACTATTTCAGAGTATAAACTTACAAATACGATATCCATAGAAAATAATGACCTAACAGACGAACAAAAAAATCAACTTACCAAACTATACTTACCCTCTATAGGCCTTGCATTAAAATACTATGAACCTGTTAATAAAACGCTTAGCTTAACCAAAATCAAAAAACAACTAGCTCCCATCTTTAAAAAAGAAATTTTAATAAAAAATTTAGTATTTGCTACTACAATTATAGGCATCATATTAGCTTCGAATATTTATATAAAAACGAAAATCAATTCGATTCAAAACAAGCTAACATTAACCCAAAATCAAATTAATGTAATTCAAAAAGGAAATAAAACAGGTCAAAGAAAACAATTAGGGAGTCTTAGAAAAACAATCGACTTTTACGAAAGCATTCGATCTCAAAAAGATTCCAAATATTTATTTTTTTATAATATTATTTCCTTTTTACCAAATGACATAACCTTTTCAGCATTAAATTTTAATGAATCAAAAAAAATATCTATTCAAGGTGAAGCCTATCTTAAAGACTCCATTTATAATTTTTATTCTTCTCTAGATAAACGATATAAACATGTAAAACTATCAAAAATAAAAACAACGAAAAAAAATAAAAATACAATTAATCAATTTACCATACAATTTGAGTGGATACGAAAATGAGCCTTATTGAAAAATTAAACCTAGAAGAAAGATTTAACATAGATAACTTAGATGAAAAACTAGATATTATTCGAAATTACCAACAATATTTATTTATAGGACTTACGATCATCATTTCATTACAACTAATTTTTAGTTTAGTGATACCAAACTCAAGCAGCTATACTAATAAAAAAATAACCTTAGAAAAATATTCACGATCATTAAATTTAAGAAAAAAACAAGCCGAAAGCAAAGAAAACATAAAATTAGAAGAAAATCGACTTACTACATTATTATCTAACAAAAAAAATCTATTTTTTGCAAAAAAAGAAGTAGAAAAATTTTCTATAAGCCAACTCCCAAAAATTGCTGATAAATTTAAAATTGTAATATCGGATGTTAATTTTTTAAAATCAGAAAAATTATCTCATGGCCTAACAAGCCATCCTATATCATTTAGAGGAACATCTACATTTAGTAATCTAATGAAATTTATATATGAAATAGAAGAATCTCAAAAAACAATTACCATAAAATCATTAAAATTACAGAGAAAATCTCTTAATCCTGTCACCTTAACACTAACGGTTACCATAGAAATATTGTCATTAGATGGATTAAAATGAAACAAATAATCCCCCTTATAATACTAGTATTAAGCACCGTTTTTCAAACGAAAATTATAAGTAAAAAATTTATTATTACCAGAGACCCGTTTAATCCAAATCCCATAGAATCCCTATCCCAGACCCAAAATTATAGCGAAAAATCCTTCAAAGTCACAGGCATTATATGGGATAAGGAATCCCCATCTACGGTTATACAATTCCCAAGATTCAAAAAAATTTTTAATATTGGAGACAGCATAAATAATCATAAAATTACAACAATAACAAAAAAATATATTGAATTAACAACCTCTTCAAACAAAATCATGGTAAAATTAGGTGAGGAAAAAATATTTGAATGAAACAATACACTAAAATACTAATAAAACTATTACTCATATCCTTACTTTTTTACGCTACAATAACAGCAGAAACCCCAAGCATTAGCCTAGTTTCTCCCGTTGATAATACCGTAACCACAAAAGAAAAAATATTAATTAAAGGAACAGTAAGCAATACTAAAACCTTAACATTAAACGAAAAACCAATCCCAATAAATAAAAAAGGCCAATTTTATATCAAAGAGAAACTTAACAATATAAATAGATACAACTACTTTATTCTAACAGCAACCTCCCATTCAGGTGAAATTTCTAAGCTTGCCCGAAAAGTATTTTATAAAGTAGAAACAAAAAATAAAACTAAAAAACCACTCATACAACTTACCTCCCCACAAAATAATTTAATTACAACATCGCCTGATATTAATTTTTCAGGAAAACTATCAGGTTCAAGCAATTTAACTATCAATGGCGTTAGTGTCAATGTAACTCAAGAAGGATTCTTTAATTTTCCATACAAATTAACAAAAATAAATGATTATGAAACATTCTACTTAATAAGTATAAGCAATGATAACAAAAGTAAAACATCAATTAACAGAAATATATTTTATCGAGATAAAAACCTAGAAGGCTTATCCATTATGCTAACAAAACCCAATGATAATTATATTTCATCCGAAACCATCATTACATTTACAGGTGTCCTAACCGGTGCAAAAACATTTAGAATCAATAATATTGATGTCCCTTTTTCAGAAAATGGCAGATTTTCCTACACAACAACATTACGAAAAGTAAATGATTACAACTCATTTACATTAGTTGCCAAAAACAAAGCCAATAAAACCGTATCCATCACAAGAAACATATTCTTCAAATCAGATAAACCCATTTCATTATCAGACACAAAACCCCAAAGTAATCCAACCTATCAAATACCAGAGATTATTATCAAAACACCTGAAAATAACTTTGTAACATATAAAAACCTAATTACCGTGACAGGAAAAACCAAGCATACAAAAGAATTATTTATTAATAATAGAATCGTTAAATTAGATACAAAAGGCGGGTTTTCAGAAGTATTTGAATTAGAAACATTTGGTAAATATTTATTTAATATCTATGCCATAGGAGACAATGGATTAAATACAACATCTCTATTAAAAATATTTCGAATTAATGAAACAAAAAAAGAAATATTATCTGAAACAAAAAAAAGTCCCAATCAGCTAAATAAGAAATTACAAAAAAAAGTTTCCCTTAATTTAGCAGGCGCTGACTTACGTGATATCATTAGTATTTTAGCTCAAAAAGGAGATTTAAATTTAGTAACTGATAAATCCTTACAAGGCGAAATATACATTACATTACAAGATGTAAAAATTATTGATGCGTTAGACTTTGTTTTAAGTTCCCAAGGAATGGCCTATAAAATTGTTGATTCAACCATCATGATTGGAGGTAAAGCAGCATTAGATCAACCATCAAGGCTAGAAACAAAAATCATTCGTCTCAATAATATAAAGTCCACTATAATGAAATCCATACTAGAAGAATATTTAGTAGCTGGAGAAGTCATACAAACACAAGAAAGTCTTGTAATATTAACTGTAGATTCAAAAAAAATACAAAAATTAACATCTATTATCAAAAAATTAGATTCAGAAAAAGTTCCCCAAATTATTTTAGAAGCACAAATTTTAGAAATTACGAAATCAGTATTAGATAACTTAGGCGTTGTATGGTCAGATAACTATGGTATCGGCGTTGACATCACAGAAACAGCCGGGCAATTTGCGTATCAATCCACGCTTTCTGGGATATCTGCCGTCATTAATTTATTAGAAAATGATGGAAAAGCCAAGGTCCTAGCAAAACCCAAAATAAAAGCCATTCATGGCCAAGAAGCCACTATATTTATAGGCGATAGAATTCCATATACAGAATTAACCATTTCAGGAGGATCTGTAGCTGAATCAGTCAAATATGCCAATGCAGGAATTAATCTATCTATTTTGCCAGAAATAAATGCATTTACCCAAGAAATTAAAATTAAAATTATCCCCGAAGTAAGTTATATCAATGGATACAGAGGTAAAAATAATGACATCCCAGTCTTAAGAACTCGAAAAGTAGACACAACTGTTTACGTAAAAAATCGTAACACCGTTTTAATTGGAGGTTTATTTAACTCATCGGATTCTGACACAGAATCAAAATTCCCTTTTATTTCCAAGCTTCCATTTTTTGGAGGCCTATTTAAATCACAAAAATCACAAACTGATCAAACAGAATTAGTTATTGCAATCACGCCACAAATCATTGATGATGCCTTTGAAGAATCTATTCCTATTCCTATAACCAATAAAAAACTGATTAACTAATATTAAATTGTCTTGATTGCCATAATTGAAATTGATATGTAATCCCTGTAGTACTAGTGTGTTTTTCTGAGCAATTAATCCTTTCAAATGTCTGAGTATATTCTGGAAAAAAAGCATCACACTCATATTTGCCATCTAGATACGTTACATACAAATAACGACACTCCTCAAGATGAATCATAGTTTCATAAATCGATTTTCCTCCAATACAAAAAATATGGTCCGCTTTTCCTAACCTAACAAGGTTATAGGCTTGATAAAAAGCATCCTCCACCGAAGAAGCTACCTTAACATCATCATGATCACTCTTAAAATTTGATTGGGTTAACACAATATTAATACGATTTTTTAAAGGTCTAAAATTTTTAGGAATAGAATCATACGTTTTCCGCCCCATAATAACGATATTAGGTTTAGTTTCAAAATATTTACCCATTGTTAATTGTTTAAAAAATGCCATATCCTCTGGCAAATGCCATGCTAATTGATTCGCATAGCCTATTCCATGGTTAGAATCATGTGCTACAACAATATCAAATTTAGGTTTCATATTAGTAATTTAACATAAATTATAAAAATTAGAATCTACTTCATCATTTTTCGTTAGCACTATATTGAGGGCTGTCTTTCATAGTTTTATCATTAAAGAACGTTGATAAATTAACAAAACCCATAGAACCCATAAGAATAATCCCAGAATACCCCCCTCTACAAAGCATAGCCTTCCATGATCCATTGAAAGTAAATCTCAGAGGAGCTTGATGCTCACTAATTCTATGAACATTATTAACAAACATATGATGAGGAAGCGTAGAAAATGCTCCAGAAATAATAGCAGCTAAAATTTGTACCACTTTAGAATCTCTATAAGTATCAGGTAATGATGATAACATAGAACCAGAACACAACGTAAACCCTGTAAAAAGATAATTTCTACCCAACGATGCGCTAATAACACTAGGATGATACGAAACACGAAAAATATTATTAATAGAAGACCCCAATAAAGAAAAATTTGTAATATTGCTTAACAAACTAGGTCTTGTAAGTACAACATCAAAGGCAACAAAACATGATGTAATCCCCCCTATTGCCAACAAACTACTCAATCCTCTATTCATAGAGTCTGACATATTAGAAAAGGTCCCAAAATAACGAGAAAGATACGCTTCACCTAACTTACACCCCCCTGCTTCAAACAAATAAAATAAGGCATGACGATTTAATGATGCTATCCCATAAGGTAATGATTTTCTTAACGTTGAATCTTTCATATAATCTATCGCAAGAAACCTCAAACGTGATCCCACAAGTGACGAGAAAAAAAACGCTGCAAAAGGAGTATCAGAACTAGATTGAATGATATCATCGCGTAAAGATGGCCTATCTTTAAGAGTATTAGTTGCCTGGTTAGTCTTCACATCATTTATAATAGAAGAGAGTCCTAAAGCCGCAGCTCCAGCACAAGTAAGACTAGCACCATGTCTTATAAATGATCCATTAACCGTATTTCGAAACACAATAAAATCAAGTCTTCTTCATAATCATGATTTAAGAAAGTTAGTTCCTATTCAAACCCCGATAAATAAATGGTTCTATGACTTTAAACCCTTCACGAACAAGAAGTCCGTATACCATAACACACGGTACAAAACCCCCTATCCTTTTAAAAAAATTTGAATTTAATTTAGGCATTGTATGATTATTTTCAATAGCTAATTTCCCGATAATATCCCCCAGTTTTTCACCACCATAGATACCTGTAGCTATCCCTCGATCCATAAAGTCATCTTGATGAAAACGTATTCCCGAAACAGCGGTAACACACCCTAGATTTCGTAACAACCCTAAACCAAATAAAGATGGGTAGTATGACACAGGCAGTGATGACGTGAAGGGATCAGCACAAGCACCCGCCCCAGCGCCTAATAACAGTGATATTACAGTTGGTAAACCATTATCATTTGCTCCACGCACCACCCCTTGCTCAAACGCATTCATAAACCCAGTTGCCAAACCTTTTTCCTCTAAACACCGCCGAACTAAAGGTTGGCTAGCCTTTGGTTGGTCTCGAAACCCATTTCTCAAAATTGAACACCCCCAAGCCGGCACAAACACAGCACCTGCTCTAATAAAACTACCCGTAAAATTACCAGANCCAGAATTACCCTGTCCATCATGATGTTGACTAGTANTTAGAGTANCCCCANCTCCTTTTCCAGAAATGNNATCANNTNNTTTACTNAACCTCTCTGCTATATTAGGAGTAAATACATTGNAATTAGCTAAACTAGAATATAATAATAATAACGANCNCATAATACAAACTATAATCTCCTCAAATTTTTANAAAATAATATCAATAAAAATACCAAGTTACNAATTAAAAAAATAAAAATTATATACAAGTTNCAAACAAAAATGTTTATAAAAAAACATAATTGTTATTTTTTAAACATAAAAATCATACTAACCACTACTCATACTACAATAAGANTATTACTCCTACAAACTAAAGTAAAATAATCTTAATCANAAAAAATCATTTTTTNATNNATTTCACANCATATTCTTGGCACTTTAAATGAATTTAAGACATAAATCATTAATTTATATAGGAGTTTATTATGACGCAACCAGTAAAGTACCCTATACTTCCACCCTATCCTAGCAGTCCCCTCCAACAAGTCAAAAACATTTTGAATAGTGACGAAAATACACAGGCAAGACATGTCGCCGCGGCAAGTGGTACGTGCGCTTTTATAAGAGAAGCAGCCAGAAGCCCACTCCCTATTGGCGAAACTGTTGTAAACATAACAAAAAACCTACCTAACTATGGTAAAAGAACTGGTTCCTTAATGTTTATGGTTTATCTTGAACAAGCAACTACTGCTCACATAGCAAAAGCATTACAAGAAAAAGGTTTTAATGAAACCACATCAAAAATGACTGCACTTTGCATAGGATCAATCACGGGAGCCGTAATGGATCCACTTACAATTGATAGAAGAGGCCCAATAATAAAACAACAATATTGTCTTGAAATTGGCAATGCATTTGTGAGAAATAATTTATCAATTGCAGCATTTTTCTTTCACCCATTTGAGAACAACGATGGCCCAACAAACGCATTACTGAAACAGATCTATCCAGGAACTGTGTTTGCTGTATCTAGAGTGTCTGATTGTATAGGACTAAGCCTAAGTGAAAAGCTATTTAATAAGGCTTCAAAGCCGATTTCTTATAGTAGAATGGCAAGATGTGTAGCCCTATCGTTTGTATATGGTAATGCTGTCGCTAACATAAGAGACATGATGCAACAACGCCACCAATAGTTTTATCTTTGTATTTATGGAACGACTATAAATCAGAGAAAAACTGATAGGGTTATCCCATCATAACCTAAGCAGGAGAAGATGCTGGAGATAAGCCCACCGGAGGCTCAGAGTCCGAAGGGTTTGGCACAACATCATTAACAACTTTTTTAATCTTTTTACGAACAGACACCTTTTTTTCTTCTAACAATTTTAAAAATTCATCTCGACCAATGGTTTCTTTTTTTAATAACAATTTCGCAATATCATCTAATTTTTTGCGATTCTTAGCTAATATTTTCATAGAATTATTATAAGCCATATCAATAAGCTCTTTAATTTCATTATCTATTAATGTAGCTGTATCATCCGAATAATCTTTATTATCCGTTCCATATGACTTACCAAGAAATACCTGTTCTTGATTTCCGCCATATTTACGAGTCCCTAAATTTTTAGACATCCCATACGTACAAACAAAGGACCTTGCCATTTGTGTTGCACGTTCAATATCATTAGAAGCCCCTGATGTAATTTCTTTAAACACCAACTCTTCAGCAGCCCTTCCACCCATTAATACTTCTAAGGTACTTAAAATCTCATCCCGTGTCATCAAAAATTTATCTTCAACCGGTAACTGTAGCGTATAGCCTAATGCACGCCCTCTCGGCAAAATAGATATTTTATGAACAGGATCTGTCTTCTTTGAAAAAGCAGCCACTAAAGCATGTCCAACTTCATGATAAGCAATCACTTCTTTTTCATGATCACTAATCACACGAGACTTACGTTGAGGTCCCGCAACAACTCTCTCCAAGGCTTCTTGCAATTCTTTCATCGAAACAGATTTTTGATTATTTCGAGCAGCTAATAACGTTGCTTCATTCATCAAGTTAGCTAAATCCGCACCGGTAAAACCAGGGGTCCCCCTAGCAATAATTTCTAAATCAACATCTTTATAAAACTTTTTCTTTTTTGAATGAATTTTAAGAATATCAACACGCCCATTCAAATCAGGTTTATCTACCGTTACTTGTCTATCAAAACGCCCAGGCCTTAACAAGGCTGGATCTAAAATATCCGGTCTATTGGTAGCAGCAATAATAATAATCGTTTGAGTGGGGTCAAAGCCATCCATTTCAACAAGCAGTTGATTAAGTGTTTGCTCACGCTCATCATGTCCGCCACCTAAACCTGCCCCTCGATGACGTCCCACCGCGTCAATTTCATCAACAAAAATCAAACAAGGCTGTTTCTTTTTGGCCTGTCCAAATAAATCTCTAACACGAGACGCTCCCACACCCACAAACATTTCAACAAAATCAGAACCTGACAAACTAAAAAAAGGAACATCCGCTTCACCCGCAATTGCTTTGGCTAATAAGGTTTTTCCTGTACCAGGAGGGCCCATTAATAAAACACCCTTAGGAATCTTAGCTCCAATCTCTTTATATCGAGCGGGCTTCTTTAAGAAATCAACAATTTCGGCCAACTCTTCTACCGCTTCATCAACACCAGCAACATCCTTAAACGTAACCTTTTCTTTATTCTCTTTATCCCATGGGGTAGCCCGTGATTTTCCAAAAGACATCGCTTGATTATTCATCCCCTGCGCCTGTCTAAAAATAAAAAACCATAACAATATTATTAATAAAAATGGTAAAAATGCTTGCAAAAACACGCCCCAAACCCAACCACTATCAGCAGGATTCACCTTTATAGCTACCCCTTGATCACGCAATTCATTCATCAATTCAGGATAATTTACATAATATGTTTTAAAAAACGTCCCTGAACCTGTTTTCCCAATAATAACAGACTCTGATGGCCTAATTGTAACCTCTTGAATATTACCTTGAGTCAACTCCTGAATAAAATCAGAAAAATTTACCTGTGACGGCCCAACTGGCTCATTAAAATAGGTTGTAACGATAGACAGAACCATAAGTCCCACTAAAAAATACCATACTGTATTTTTCCAGTTTTTATTTACAGGCTGATTCTTTTTTGGTTTTTTTGATGATGCCATAATAAAATATTATCTCCTTATCAGGTAAATTTATCAATATAATTACAAATTAAAAAACAATCGAATAATCATTTAATGCCCTTTAAAGCCCTCCTATTAAACATAATCTTCCTTATGAACGACATGTTTAACACAATCCTCTCCATCTTTTTCATAAAAACAACATGTTAAAGAGGCTACAACCGATTTAGCAATAGTCTCTCCAATATACTGAAAATGAATAGGCCGAGTCATACACTCTCGAAAAATCAAACAACAACACTTTACTACCAATGGCTCCCCATAATCAGAAAGCGCATTTAATCCCGCAATCATGGTTTTACCTGTATTAACTTGATCAGAAATTAATATCACCGTTTTATTTTGTAACGAAAAACTAATATCAGACTTTCCTAAATTAACAAAATGATCATTATTATGATACGACTTATATAACGTAACATCCAATTTCCCAACCAAAACTGTTGTTTCAAAGTGTTGTAAAATAAACTTAGAAAGTCGTGTTGCTAAAATAAACCCATTATCACCTAAACCTAAAAAAACAATGTTCCCAGAATTAGTTTTATAAATATCGTCTGCTAAGTGCTTAATATGCGCGTTAAGTTGTGTTTCATCTACAATCACCGTCATCGTCTATAAAACTCCCTTTGTCGATGGAATCCCTGATTTACGAGAATCAAGCAAAGTAGCCTTATCCAAACAAACAGCAAATGCTTTAAAACAAGCCTCTATTTGATGATGCGTATTACCTCCCTCAAATAAATCAAGATGCAAATTAATTCTAGCATTATTTACAAATGCCTGAAAAAACTCTTGAACTAATTCTGTGTCAAAGTGTCCAACTTTAGCTTGAGAATACGTGGCATTAAATTTAAGATAAGATCGATTACTAATATCGATAACACATTGACACAACGAATCATCCATTGGCAGTGTAACATCCGCAAAACGCGTTATCCCTGCACAATCACCAAGCGCCTGATGAAGCGCCTGCCCCAAACAAATACCCACATCCTCAACACTATGATGATAATCAACATCTAAATCTCCATTAACGGTTAACTGAAGATCAAATAACCCATGTCTAGCAAACAAATCTAACATATGATCAAAAAAAGGAATCCCCGTATTAATAGTAGATTGTCCCGTTCCATCAATAGTCAACAGCAACTCTATCTTAGTCTCATTCGTTGTTCGTTTTATAAGCTGTTTTCTAGTAAGTTGTTTCATAAAATGTCCTCCTAATATTAGTCAAATAAATGCGATTGTTGTGCCATAGGTTCTGGCATCCCTACCCCTAAATGGGAATAGGCTAAATGAGTAGCTAGTCTCCCTCTTGGAGTCCGTTCAATAAAGCCACACTGTAACAAATACGGTTCTACCACATCTTCAATTGTACCAGATTCTTCTGAAATACTAGCAGCCATTGTTTCAACCCCAACTGGCCCTCCACGAAATTTTTGTATTAAGGTCTCTAAATACAATCGATCCATATCATCTAAACCAATATCATCAACCCCTAATTCGGATAAAATAGACCCAACATTATCTAACCTAACAACCTCAATATTATTAACCTGAGCCCAATCTCTAACACGCTTTAACAATCGATTCGCAATTCGAGGGGTTCCTCTCGATCGCTTTGCTATTTGAAGCGCAGCCTCATCATCAATCACCATAGCCAATATGTCAGCAGCACGAATAATAATAGATTGCAAGTCATGGGCTTCATAAAACTCAAGCCTTTCAATAATACCAAACCGATCTCGTAACGGCGCCGACAACGAGCCAATACGTGTTGTTGCGCCCACTAAGGTAAACCGAGAAATATCCAATCGAATCGATCGTGCAGCAGGCCCTTTCCCAATCACAATATCAAGCTCAAAATCTTCCATCGCTGAATACAGCACTTCTTCTACATTACGATTTAGGCGATGAATTTCATCAATAAACAANACATCNCCTACTTCTAAATTGGTTAAAATAGCAGCCAAATCNCCAGCCCTATCAATGGCAGGACCTGACGTAATTTTGATATTAACATTCATTTCTCGAGCAATAATATTAGCTAACGTTGTTTTTCCTAAACCAGGAGGNCCATAAAACATTAAATGCTCGATAGATTCTTGTCGCATTTTAGCAGCTTCTAAATAAACCGATAAATTTTTCTTTAATTTTGCTTGACCAATAAACTCGTTCAAAAGTTGAGGTCTTAAGCTACCTTCTTGATAATCATCCACCTGCGGTTTTGATGAAATAATACGTTCTTCACATTCTTCTTCAGACATTCTGCTCATTATAACACAGCCATATTAAGGAATTTAATACAAAAATTATCCCTAGTGTTGAATATAAAAGAATGCTTTGGTAGGATGTAACTTATTCATCGCGGGGTGGAGCAGTGGTAGCTTGTCGGGCTCATAACCCGAAGGTCGCAGGTTCGAGTCCTGCCCCCGCTACCAAGTCTACAGCAGGAAGAACTTTTCTACCTGCCATCTCTTTTGGATTTGGGAATTGCCACTCAACTTTGTATTCTGGATAGTCAATAGATATACCTCGGATTAGTTTTTTGATAGTCATGTGGTTGTTGATGAGGCTTTCATCTTGAAGAAGCTCGCGAATCAGTTTCACATATCCGTCAATAACCGCATTTTTGTCAAACGCCTTATAAGATAGCTTTTGGGTTTCCGTAGCCAGTGCTTCACGCTTAACTTTTAGCTGATCAATTTCCGCTTTCAATTCTTTGATTCTTGGTGCAATATCAGCTAAGTCTAAATCAGTGCTTTCGGCGACAACATCGACTAGCTTAGTGTATTTTCGTTGAAGACTTGGGATTTCTGTATCAATTTGTTTGATTTTATGATTTTTTGAATTCAACATTTTTTTGATTGTTTGAAATAAATCATTTGCAACATTGGCGATGTTTGTTGCTGTAAACATCTTCGTTTTCATTTCTTTAATGATAAGACCTTCAATAAGGTCTTTTGGTATAGGAGAGGCGTCACAGGCACCAGCACCCTGTTTGACATTTGTATTGCACACGTAATAGAAATATTTTCCTGATTTAGCACTTTTTCCTACATAATTATGACCACACTTGCACTTAATAAGGCCAGAAAGTAAAAAGTTTTCATTATTGATATTGGCCTGCTTAGGACCTCGAGACGCAATGATATCCTGAACCTGCTTATAATTTTCCTTGGATATAATTGCGGGATGGCAGTTTTCAACGATGACATCAGGAATTTCCAATACAAGTCCTCGTTTTTTTCGATTCTTTGCTTTCCCCCAAACCATTGCCCCAGTGTAGCGTTGGTTTGTTAATATGGACTTGATAGCAGAGGATGTCCATTTTTGAGCAGATTTAGCCTTCTGTATACTTTGTCTGGGTGTAAGCCCTTTTTCATTTAAACGTTTCGCTATTTCAAGAAAACCCGCATCTCCTGAAAGATAAATGTCAAAAATCATTTCAACGGTTGGTCGTTCTATTTCGTCAATTGCCAACTTGGATTTAGCATGACCTTGGTGAGAAACCTTTTTTATTTTATATCCGTACGGTGTGTATCCCCCAGTCCAAAAGCCTTGTTTAGCGGCTTGTACGGAACCGCGAACCGATTCTCTAGCTAATTTACGGCTATATGACTCAGCCATTCCTTCATAGATAGATTCCAGCAGGACAGAGTCCGGGTTACTATGATCGATAGGCTGTGTTACTGATACAACATAAACTCCGTAAGAACGCAGCTCATGTTTAAATGTAACTTGGTCGTACCGGTTTCTTGAAAACCGATCGTAGGCATATACAACTACCCGATCAAACTCCTTGTTTGCTGCATCGACAATCATTCGCTGAAAAGAAGGTCTTTTATCAGATGTGCCACTCAAGGCTTCATCGATATATTCATCAAGCAACTCCCACCCCTGTTTTTTGATGTAGTCTCGGCAAACATTAAGCTGAGCGGGTATCGAAAAAGAGTCTGATTGTGCCTCAGAAGAATATCGCGCATATATTACAGCCTTAGTCAATGTCAATACTCCCCAGTAAAATAGTATAAGCACCGGTGCATGAGAAAAAAATTAAAACAGGGAATTCAAAAAATAAGAATAGCCGTCGCCTCTGGGCATGGCATCGGAAAATCGGCTTTAATAGCACAGATTATTAACTGGGGACTGTCGACACATGAAGATACCAAGGTATTAGTCACATCTAACACTGATACTCAGTTAAAAACAAAAACATGGCCTGAAATTGCTAAATGGCACCAAATGTCCATTACAAGACATTGGTTCAAGTTTGAAGCAACCAGCATTTATAGCATTGAACCAGGTCATAAAGACCTTTGGCGATGTGACCGTATTCCCTGGTCAGAAAGAAACCCACAGGCATTTGCGGGTCTTCACAACAAAAAAAAGCGCATTATCATCATATTTGATGAAGCTAGTAGTATTGCTGACATTATTTGGGAAACTATCGATGGTGCAATGACAGACGAAGATACCGAGATTATCTGGATTGCATTTGGAAACCCCACACTAAATACAGGTCGTTTCAGAGAGTGCTTTCGGAAGTTTTCAAAACGTTGGATTACCAGGCAGATTGATAGCCGTAATGTTGAGGGGACCGATAAATATGAGATCAATGCTTGGATTGAAGATTGGGGCCTAGATTCTGATTTTGTTAAGGTAAGAGTTAGGGGATTATTTCCTAACTCATCAGCAAAGCAATTTATATCTACTGAGGATGTTGATTCAGCGTATGGTAGAGCATTAAAAAAAGAACAATACGAGTTTGCTCCCGTTATTATTGGATGCGATCCAGCTTGGGAAGGTGACGATGTGCTAACAATAGGATTAAGGCAAGGGTTAATGTCAAAAAAATTGGCCGCTATTCCTAAAAATGATAACGATATTGAAGTGGCGACCATATTGGCTCGGTTTGAAGATGATTATCAAGCTGATGCTGTTTTTATTGATATGGGATATGGCACGGGTATATATTCCGCAGGAAAGACATTGGGCCGAAATTGGCAATTAGTTAACTCTGCATCTACACGATCCGTATTAGACCCAGGGTGTTTGAACAAGCGTGCAGAAATGTGGAAATCAATACGAGACTGGCTAAAATCTGGTGGATCAATACCGAAAGACCCCAAGATGTATCAACAGCTTATTGCACCTGAAACTGTGCCAAGGGCAGATGGAAAGCTTCAAATAGAACCAAAACCGTTAATTAAAAAACGTATCGGTGAATCAACAGATGAGGCGGATTGGCTGGGACTTACATTTGCATATCCAGTTGCAATGAAAGGTATCAAGAATACATTTTCTAATAAAATGAAATCTGATTACGATCCCTATGCAGAGGATAGAATTTGATTTCTTTCACAGTCAATAGGTAGTTTAAACTAGATGGTTACTGTATCATTATACGCTTATGAAGGTTTTAGGCACATTAATTATTTCGGCGATAATTTTCTTCTCGAGTGGCTGTACAAGCAGTAGCAGCAGGCTCGATAATAACAACCCTATTCTTCCCGGCGTCAGAGAAAATATTATAGGCAAAACAGCGATAGATGACAATGAATACGGTTCTTATCTTTTTCATTTACCCGAATCAGCCGTAATTGTTGGCAATGATATTTATATTTCAGAAACTTTTAACAATGTTATCAAAAAAATGAGTGATTTTGACCAAATAACAGTTGTCGCAGGCACAGGATTAAAAGGGTATAACGGAGATGGAAAGGCAAAAGAAGTGATGCTTTCTGGACCGACCGGTATTTTGCAGGATGGCGATTCTATAATCTTTGTAGATGCTCAAAACTATCTACTTAGAAAACTGAATTTATCAGATAACACGATTGAAACAATCGCAGGGATTCAAGGTTCTAATGGGTTTCCTGAAAACGGAGCATTAGCTAGCGGTACATCTATTGAATATCCTTATGCATTAACAAGAAAATCATCAACTGAAATATTGGTTCCAATGACTTATATACCTACCCGAGAGTTGAGGCTTTATATTTTAAGGGATGGTCGTTTTTATTCGGTACCTTTGCCAGTAGAACTCAAATATGGACAATGTAAAGGAATTGTTACAGAAGGCGACTATATCTATATGAATGTTCTTGTCCCGAATGGCAGTAATGGCGATAAGTTTTTTTTCAAGATCGATTACAACGGAAATTTAATACAGAAATATGATGTTAGAGGGGTATTTGGCGGTGGAATGACCCGTCTAAGAAATACTTCCAAGTTTATATATGGGATTGGAACTGCAATTGACTACATTGATGAAAATACGGGTGAACAAGGCGGGTATTCAGGAGGATACTATGGAAATGTAACAGAAATATTGCCCCTGAGCGAAGGATATATTGTGGTTGATTCTGATAAGGGGAAACTAATAAATATAACTGAAAATGGAGGTTTTATTAAAGAGAATGGAGATCAAGAATCCTTAATACCTAAATCGCTTATAGATGGAACAGTATATGACGAGGAAAATATTTTATTTCTTGATAACCGCGGAGGAAGAATTTACAACTTTAACACAAAAACAAGTAAGGTAACTGTATTTGCAGGTAATGGCAAGTTAGAACAAACTAAAGAAGGAGACAAGTTTAACACCGGCTTCTGGTACCCTACTAACATCGCAGTTGATTCAAATAAAAACGTTTATTTTAATGAAAATCATCGCATATTAAAGATTGATACAGGGGGTCAAATAACTGTGTTTTCTGGAGATGTCCAACACGGTGATGTTTCTAATACAAGGAGGGAAACGGCAAGGTATAAATCAATTAGGGGACTATCCTTTTCTCCAAATGACACGCTATATGTTTCTGATACCTATAATGACAAAATAAAAGCTATTTATCCAAATGGTTTTGTTCAAACCATTCTTTCTGATCTTAATAGGCCACATGGGGTCGAAGTTATGTCTGATACAGAACTAAAAATATGTGACTCTTGGAGCAATTACGTAATTACATATGACTTTATTTCTACTCAGCAATTTGCGGGTATAAAAAACAAAACGGTTTATCAAGGATATGGAGGTGATTCAGGCGATGGGGGCAGTGCTAAAGACGCCAGGTTAAATACACCACACAGAACAGTTACAATAGACCGTGGTACTTATATTCTTGATACATTCAATAATAAAATTAAGTTTGTCAACAAAAATTCGGAGGTAATAAATACCGCTTTTGGAGACGGGGTCCAAGGATATTCAGAAAATAGTTTTAATCTACCTACAAATATGTTTTATCACAACGGCTACTTATATGTTACAGACACAGGAAACGGCTTAGTCAGTAGATTTTTTTTAAACTAAATAAACTGTACACAAAATAGACACTCTACCGGTCGGTATTCATATATCTGATAATTTAGGATATGAGTGGTCTTAAATTTCAAGAAGAACTATTCAAAGATGTTTACCAAGAGGCTATGCCATTGGTAGAAAAGCATTACGCTGAAATAGCCCATTACAAAGACATTTAAAAGCTTATTAAAAATTAAACCTGACCTTTTTAATCCTCCACTATTAAAATTATTTACTTAAACAAAAAAGTTTTTTTAACCAATCATATAAACACTTAATAAAGCTTTAAAAATTGTAGAGTCCATTGAAAATATTAAACGAAAAGATTACGAATAAAAAGAAATTTTTGAATTAATTGAAAAGGTTAATTAAGATAAAAAAAATGAGAGTATATAAATTATTCAAAATTGATGTTTTGAAAAATAATTGAAATTTTTTGTCTTTAAACACCGATAACTTAAATATAAAGAATAAAAATAATAAAAAAAAATTTAAAAGGAAATTATTATGTTCGTAACTACAGCTGTAGGGCATTATGGTTTAAGACAAACAATAGGAAGATCAGAAATACCAACAGAACCAGCACCAGAACCAGCACCAGCACCAGCACCAGAACCAGAAGCAGAACCAGCACCAGAAGCAGAACCAGCACCAGCAAATAGAATTCCAAAATTAACAGCAATAAACAGCCCCCCCTCCCAAGAGTCATTATTTCCCCATAGACCAACTAACCATGTAAGCTTAGTAGCTAACAGCCTGTGTAATCACCTACCTGGCATAATTAACTGTTGCTTCCTAGTTGGCAGCATGTATTGGGTATTCACAGTCCCATCGAAAATTATGGAAAATGCAAATTAAATCATCTAGTTAACTTATAAAAAGAATTAATTTTTTATTTAAAGGCTTGATGTAAATTAATGTGTTTTATATTCAAAACTTTCAATTATTTCTTTATTAGAAGGAATTGTCATATAAACAATCGCTTATGAAACAGCAAACGGGTGAGTAACATTAACTAAAATTTTTTGTCACTAAAACACGATAATTATATCAAAACAAAAAAATATAATAATCTATATAAGAGAAATTAAAATCTTTACCAATATAAGAACTCAAATAACAGACGGCGCATCACCACAAGCTGTAGTAAACAGAGATAAAAACACCCTCTTATAAAAAATCATTGACGAAAAAAAAAACATATAATATAAATACCTTTTTTATGTAACTTTAAAAATTAAAAGGTGCATAAAAAAAATGTTAATTTTGTCTAATACTATTCTTTTTACCCATCTTCTCCCACTCTTATTTAGGAGGAACATCCACAACTAATTATATACATCTTTCTAGCATTTTTTTTAATTTCAAAATTTAATTAACAAGGAACTGAACGTGATAAAAAAAATTTTTAAACATGCTATCATTTCAACATTAATAATTAGTTT
>PBBX01000008.1 GCA_002716725.1 bacterium
GCCATGTCTGAACAAAAAATGAAAATTTCTGAAATTAAAGGTCGCCCGATGTTGAATTGGGTTGGGAAGAAAGCCCTTGATGTGGTCAAGGCATATCCGGCTCAATTAATTGAAACGTTTGGTAGCAATGAAATTCCTAAAGTTCCTTCATATGACACTCTAAAAGATAACTGGTCAAACTTGCTTTTTCATGGCGATAACAAGGAAATACTCTCTACTCTTTTGGTTAATGGGTTTCGGGGTAAAGTCGATTTAATATACATTGATCCCCCTTTTGATAGTGGGGCTGATTATGTTCGTAAAGTTGAGTTGAGAAGCACTAAAACCAAAGTTGATGGTGAAGATCAGAGTCTTATGGAGCAAGTGCAGTATACGGATATCTGGGCGAATGATAATTACCTTCAATTTATGTATGAACGGTTAATTCTTTTAAGAGAGTTATTGTCTGAGAATGGAAGTATTTATTTACATTGTGACCATCATAAAAATCACCATATTAGATTTTTACTAGACGAAGTTTTTGGAAGTGAAAACTTTATAAATGAAATTGCTTGGTGTTATACAGGCCCCACAAATCAAAAAAATAATTTTCCAAGAAAACATGACACTATATTTCTTTATCGAAAAAGCCATCAATATATTTTTAATGCTGAGGAAGTGAGGGTACCCTTTAAGAAAAGCACAAAAAGTGGAGGTAAAACAGCGCTAACCGGAAGAGCGACAGACCAAATACTTGAAGAGTTAGATAAAAAGGGAAAAATTGTTGAGGACTGGTGGATCGATATAGCTGACATCGGTAAACTTCATACTGAAGATGTTAGATACCCTACCCAAAAAACAATGCAATTATTAGAACGAATAATTAAAGCTAGTTCTAATCCAAATTCTTTAGTTTTAGATTGCTTTTGTGGAAGTGGAACAACTCAATCGGTTTCGCAAAAACTTGGTCGCCGTTGGATAGGATGTGATATCAACAAAGGTGCAATCCAGACCACAAGTAAACGTCTTCAAAAATGCATTACTAATCTTAAAACTGATGCTCTACATTTAAGTAATTCAGAAAACAACACTTTTTCTTTTGGACATTACCGAATAAACAACTACGACCTTCAAATTCAACACAATGAATTTAAAGAATTGGTTTATGAACTTGCTGGAATCACAAAACTTAAAACCGATAACTTTTTTGATGGCATATTGGGTAATGAATTAGTTCGTATTATCCCCTTCAATCATCCACTGACCATGCTAGATATACAATTGGTAAAAGATGAACTAAAAAAACGACCGAATGAAGAACGAAATATAGTCCTTGTTTCACTTGGAAAAGAAGTTCAAATCAATAAAGAATTGGAAGCCTATAACAAAACGCATCCCATCAACAAAATGAGAGTGATTGAGCTAAGAACCGATAAAAAATATGGAGCCTTCTTTGAGCATAAGCCCGCCCAAGCCGATGTTTCGGTTAAACGGGAAGGCAGTGGATGTGTAGTTAAGTTGAATGAGTTCGTTTCTCCCACTATTTTGCAACGATTGCAAATAGATTCAACCCTTTTCCAAGCGAAAATCAAAGATTTCCGCAGCCAAATTGATGTTATACTTATCGACTCAAACTATGATGGTAACACCTTCAATATCCACATTTCCGACGTTCCAGAGAAAAAGAACGACCTCGTAGCTGGGGAATACAAATTTGAATTACCAGGTAAAGACTCTAAGGTGGCTGTCAAAATCATTGATATGCTTGGTGAAGAAGTGTTGGTGGTGGATTAATGGCCAGAATATTCCAGCTAAAAAAGTTTCTAAGACATATCGATGAGCAATTTTTGTTGGAGTTCTTCGAAAATCAAAGCATAGAGCCTAACCTTACCGAAAAAGACGAAAAGGAAAAACCCGAAGAATTTACCCAACGAAAAAATGACCTGTTAAAAGAAAAAGCTCACTTCATGGACTTACTAACCGATGCTCAAGACAGAGCCAACACCTGGTTAGAACGAGCTGACAATCTATTCAGCTTCGCCAAAACAGCCAAAACCCGTTTCGAAAACGGAACCATCACAGAGAAAAAAGAAATCATCCAAGCATTAGGTTCGAACCTCTTACTCAAGGATAAAAACCTATTCATCAAGCTCAGCCCACCGTTTGAAATCCTGAAAGCCTTGTCTCCAGAGGTCAGGGTGTTAAATAGCGTATTCGAACCTGTTTTACAGGGTGATTTAAGTTCGAAAGTAAATGTAGAAGAATCAAAATTAGAAATATGGCTGGGGTGGCTGGATTCGAACCAACGATCACGAGACCAAAACCCGTTGCCTTGCCGCTTGGCTACACCCCAAAGATATGTAGACATTAATTTTAAAACAAAGTAATTAAAATTTAAAGAGGGCTTACTGCGTAGGTTGATCTAAAATAGCACTCAAATAACGAATCATCTTTTTAATTTTTTTCTTTCGTTTCATATCATCACAACTATGATAGGCTTGATAAAAATAATTGAGTGCCTCCTTAAATTGGTTAAGCCCTAAATAACTAATTGCGTAATAATGGTATCCTAAAAATTTTGCGATACTGTCTTGATATTTTGATAGCAATGTAATAATTGCTTGATACCTTTTTTGAATTATTAGCAAATTAATATAATAGCCCATATCCTCTGATATAACCGAATTAATTTGATTTATTTTATCCATATAAAACAGTGACTTTTCAACAGAACCTTTTGCCCAATAATGCTTTGATAAATACCGTAACGATTCTTGATTATCAGGATCATGTTTTAATATTTCTTCACATTCGATTACACCCATATCTATTTGAGGATTTTCATAATCTTTGATAATTCCTTTAAAATCAGCGATAGGATTATAGGGATTTAAAGCATCATAGTCAGCTAAAACTGACTCTATAGAAATTGAGCCCTCTTCTCTACCAAAATAAACTAATGGTTTTCTACATGTATGACACTGAAAAACCTGAGTTGATACTAGGGTCGTTTGTTTATCACATATTTTTTTACAAGATAAACAATATCTTAAACTCAATGCAAGGAATCCTGTATTGCTTGTAATAAGGATTGAGCTGTTTTTTGCTCGGCTTCTTTTTTTGTTTTTGCAGAACCATTTACTATAATTTCAACTGTATCTACCGATACAGTTCCTTGAATATGAAACATACAATCATGTTGTGGCCCTGTTGTGTCCATTAACGTATAAGTTGGTAACGTTTCTCCTTTTTTCTGACACAGTTCTTGTAACTCTGTTTTAAAATCCCTGAGTTCAAGTTTTTGGCACTCTTGATTAACCTGCTCAAATAATTCTAAAAACCATTGTCTTGTTATTTCTAATCCTTGATCTAAATAACTAGCTCCTAATAATGCCTCCATTGCATCGGCTAAAATACGATCACGAAATTGGCCTCCTGCTTTTTTCTCGCCATAGGAAACATTAATAGCCTTACTTAAATTTAATTCTTTTGCCATGATTGTCATAAATCGATCAGAAATAAATTGTGATCGCAATTTTGACAACTCCCCTTCGTCATAAGATGGGTAACGGTGATACAATAATTCAGATATGATTAATTTTAAAACAGCATCTCCAAAAAATTCTAATCGTTCGTTATGAAAAACACCTTTCTTTTTTACTCGCACGATAGATCGATGCGTTAAAGCTTCGTCTAATAGTGTTTTATTATTAAAGCTTATCTTTAGTTTTTGTTGTACTTTCTTTAATAATACGTCTCTTTCACTCATTGCCTAATGCTTTAATTTAAAGACTCGTGTTATAGCTTTATAGCCCAATAAATATATAAAAGTACATGCTATTCCCAATAATATTCCTAATACAGTTCTATATAAGGATACTTGTAATGGTGTATGTAGATGGCAAAATGAATTTATTACTGAAATTAATGATATGGATCCCAAAATATTAAAAAACCAAATCCACATACGTGATATTTTTTCATCAACATACATAAATGCCATTAAAAGAAATGGATACCCAATTAAAAATTCTTTTGTTCGAGGACGAACAAAAAATATAGTTTCTAATAATTGCCTAAACTGCTCCTCCAATGCAAATCTTGGGAATATAAAAAAATTTCCACTTCTAACAATTAAAATAATTAAAAAGATAATTACCGCAAAAATAGACATTAATCCAGCGGTTCTAACAGGTGCATAATATAACCTCTTTAAAACAAAAAATGTTGATTGAATTCGGTTAGGTCTCAAATAAAAAAATAAGCCAATTAACACTAAGGGGATAATAAACGATATTTTTATTCCGGCAAAGCGCTCTATTCCTGTAAGAAATATAATATCTGATAAAATACCTACAATTAAAATAGCGCCTAATAAACAAATTCCTAAACTACGAATTAAATACATACATCCATATGTAAATCGTATTAGCATATTATGATTAAGTTTATTTTGAGGAAATTGTGTAATAATCGCTAACGTGGGAAAAATAATCGCTATGATCAAGGCTGTTAATTTATTAATGATTAAGCTATGTCCTAAGACTTCCATCATATATACTGAGCCCATTGTTATCATATAAAATGTCATAATTTTAATGATGGAAAAATAATGAAAAAAACTTATAGTAAATAAAACCGTCGTTAAAGCAACAAATACTAAGGCCATTCTTTCTAAGAAGGTTGCAGGTGTATAGGTTTTCTTTGGGTATTGATGGCTATAATGCGTACTATAACCATTTGTTTCTAATGTTGCTATTAATTTATTGATAAATGCTATATTAAAGTCAATGACTGTTAAATTATTTTGTTTTTCAATAAAAGGATGTATAAACAACAAATCGATACTACGCTCTTTTGCAGCTCTTACATAACGATTTAGAACCTTTTCAGCAGACATTGATTGCATTTCTTCAAAATCAATACTATGAACACGAAACGCATTATGAGGTAACTCATGAACAAGCGTATTCATTCCCCTTTGATTAAAAAATTCTATTATTCCAAATGATATTTGCTTATCTCTTAACTTATTAGCTAACAAACCCATTTGGGTTGGGTAGCCTAATAGCTCATCTCCTTCAAAAATTACTAAACGGGATGACAAATCAGAAAATCCCATTAATTTTAATTTAATAATCTCTTCTTTTAATCGTGATGAATTTCGAAGTCTTATAATCGGTTCAAACCCATATTTTTCTATTAGTTCTTTCTTTTCATTTGAAATACCTAATCCAATGGATAATAAATCTTCTTTTGTATCTAATATTTCTAAGATATTATAACTTTGTATTTGAGATACATTTTTCTTTCCAAATTCTGCTTCTAGATAATCTTGAATATGGTTAAAATCTTTTTTACGATCGACTAAAATATAAAAATAATCTGGTTTTATTTGAACATTTTTATAAAGTCGATATAAAACCGTACGATTAACATGGCCTACTCGATACATGTTCATGATTTCAGAGCCTTTTAACAAGGTTATTTGCCCATTTTCTATATAATCTTGCAACGTATCTTCTTCGATTACAATTTTTGATAAGGTTGATTGCTTCTGTAATTTTTCTAAAAATGTATCAATTGATACCCCTGCATAGATAGAGCACTGTTTTAACTCTCTTAATGATGCCGCAATTTCTACCGATTGCTTTTCAAGTTCATAGTGATACCGGCGAATGGATATACTTAATCCAATTAAAAGCCCTAAAAATAAAATTATATAAAAATAATAACGAAACACTTTATTGTTGTTCATAATCTATTACTCCATCTTACATGAAGCTGCCATGCTTTTTAAGCTTTATCATCTTTTTTCATTCTTAATAAGGATTCTACAAACGCATCTAAACCACCATCTAATACGCCTTGCACATTGCTTGTTTCATGATTTGATCGCAAATCTTTTACTAATTTATAGGGATGTAATACATAGGATCTAATTTGATTTCCCCAAGCATTTTCTTTTTGTTCTCCTTTAAGTTTCGAGACTTCTTGATTCTTTTCTTCTTGCATAATAATTAATAAGCGTGACTTTAATAAAGATAACGCTGTTTCTTTATTACTTGCTTGAGATCGACTCGCTTGTGAAGTTGCTACCGTTCCTGTTGGAATATGAGTAATACGAACTGCTGAATCTGTTTTATTAACATGCTGGCCTCCTGCACCACTTGCTCTATAGGTATCAACCTTTAAGTCTTTTGGATCAAGGGTTACAGTCGATACGGTTGTATCTATTTGAGGAATTACTTCAATGCCGGCAAATGATGTTTGTCGTTTACTATTTGCATTAAACGGTGACTGTCTTACAAGACGGTGAATCCCTTGTTCATACTTTAAATATCCATACACTAACTCTCCAGAAACCAGACAGGTTGCTGATTTAATACCAGCTTCATCACCAACCGTTTTATCTAATATATCAACTTTAAACTGTCTTTTTTCAAACCACCGCACATACATTCTTAATAACATCTCTGTCCAATCTTGAGCATCTGTCCCACCGGCTCCGGCATTAAAATTGATGTAAGCATTATAAGTATCATAAGGTCCTGATAATAATGACTTATTTTCTAAATTTGATACCTGTTCTGAAAATTCGTTTATCATGCCTTCATAATCTGATTGTAACTCTGAATCATTTCCTAGTGATGGATCTGTACTGCAAAGATCATAATAGGCCAAAATATCCTCTTCAATGGCCCGAATAGATGTAATAGTATCTAATTTCTTTTTTTTCTCAGATAATCTATTAAAAATTTCTTGAGCGTCTTGATTATTATCCCAAAAACTATCTTCATTAATTTCTTTTTCAGTTTTCTGAATGTCTTGTCTTAAATTAGCTTCGTCAAAGATAGTCTCCCAAGAGATGAAAAATCTCTTGGAAATGATTAAATTGTTTTTTAGCATCATTCATTATGTTTTATCGTCCATTGCTAGTAATTGCCACCCTTCTTGTTTTATCATGTCTTCAGCATGTTTCCATTTTATTTCTTTTACAACCGTTCCTTTTTGAATTTTTACGCGTTCATTACGCCCAATTTTTTCTATTTTTCGAACCGTTTTTGATGAATTTGATTTTGCAGATTGATTGGTTTGAATTGTATTCATATCAACCGCTGATGATGACTCTTCTTGAGCGACAACAACCGATCGGTTAATCATAGAGATTGCTTCTTCTGATATATGAATCATTAACTCTTGAAACATCCCAAAGGCTTCTCGTTTGTATTCGATTAAAGGATCTCGTTGACCATAGGCTCTTAACCCAATCCCTTCTCGTAATATATCCATGTTATGAAGATGATCCATCCATTTTTTATCAACACACATTAACATCACTTGCTTCGTAACAAACTGATCAAATAAATGTTCTGGATGTTCATTACGACGATAGTTATAAAATGATATAATCGCTTTCTTTAAAACATCTAAGGTTTTCTCTTCTTTAATTTTTTTTATAATGTCATCACAATTTTCAATTGGCAAAATTTGCTGAATATACTTTTTAAATCCATCTAACTGATCCTCTACTAACCCTTCAATGGGGTATTCTTGTGGCATGCTTTCCATTAGACGATTAAGAAAATCTTGGTATATTTTTTGACAGTCTGATTCTGTCAAAATTGACTGCCTAATTCGGTAAATAGTCTCCCGTTGTTTATTTAAAACATCATCATATTGTAAAATCTGCTTTCTTACTCCAAAATGATACTTTTCAACTTTAGTTTGAGCTTTTTCTAATGACTTTGAAACCATAGAGTGCTCAATCGGCATATCATTAGGCATCCCTAATGTTTCCATAACAGACTTTATGCGATCCGATCCAAATAACCGCATTAAATCATCTTCTAAAGATACATAAAACCGTGTTTTCCCTGGATCGCCTTGTCTTCCGGAACGGCCTCTTAATTGATTATCTATTCGACGTGATTCATGCCGAGATGTTCCAATCACATATAGGCCCCCTAACTCAATAACCCCCTCTCCTAACACAATATCTGTTCCTCTTCCGGCCATATTCGTTGCGATGGTTACAGACCCTTGTTGGCCTGCATTAGCAATTATTTCGGCTTCTCTTTCATGATGTTTTGCATTTAAAACATTATGTGGAATACCTCTCTTTTTTAATAAAACTGATACAAGCTCTGATGTTTCTATAGCAATTGTTCCCACTAATATTGGTTGCTTTGTTTTATAAATCGTAGCAATTTCTTCTACAATGGCATCAAACTTTACTTGCTTTGTTTTATAAATAATATCAGCCATATCGTTTCTAGCTAAGGGTTTATTGGTTGGCATTACTGTAACAGGCAAACTATATATTTTTTCAAATTCAGCCGCTTCTGTGATAGCTGTCCCCGTCATACCTGCTAATTTTGGAAACATCCTAAAATAATTTTGAAACGTTACACTTGCTAAGGTCTGACTTTCTTCTTTAATGGATAAATTTTCAATCGCTTCTATTGCTTGATGCAGGCCATCCGAATAACGACGCCCTTCCATTAATCGACCGGTAAATTCATCGACAATTAAAATAGCGCCATCTTTTACTACATAATCAATATCTCGTTTAAATAAATGTTTGGCTTTTAAACATTGGACCGCCATATGAGCAATTTCCATATTTTTAACAGAATATATATCTGTTAATCCCATTTCTGTCTCAACTTTTTCAATGCCGTCTTCGGTTAATACAATGTTTTTATGTTTTTCATCCATTGTAAAATGAGTTTCTTTAGTGAGTGTCTTTGTAATTCTTGCTACTTTTTTATAATTATCGGTAGAATCACTTACTGGTCCAGAAATAATTAGTGGTGTTCTGGCTTCATCAATTAAAATACTATCGACCTCATCAATAATGGCAAAATGACGTCTTAATTGACAACATTGAGATACATCCCCTGCTAAATTATCTCTCAAATAATCAAATCCAAATTCATTATTGGTTCCATAGGTTATATCACATTGATACGCTTTTAATTTGTCTTGCGGATCCATCCCAGATTGAATCAGTCCTACGGATAAGCCTAAAAACTGATAAATTTTTCCCATCCATTCACTATCACGCTTGGCCAGATAATCATTAACAGTAACGATATATACTCCTTTTCCTTCAAGGGCATTTAAGTAAGCGGGTAATGAGGCTACTAGTGTTTTTCCTTCTCCTGTTTTCATTTCAGCGATTCGGCCTTCATGCAACACCATACCTCCAATTAGTTGAACATCAAAATGTCTCATTTCTAAGACTCTTTTTGAAACCTCTCTAACACATGCAAATACGTCTACTAAAATATCATCTAATTGTTTTCCTTCGGATAATTGATGTTTAAAAATACTTGTTTTTTCTTTTAATTGATCTTCCGATAATTGGCTATACTCCGATTCTAAATTATTAATTAACTCTACATTTTTTTGATAGGGTTGTATCGCTTTCTCAATAGGATCCCCAAGAATTTTTGATAATAATGATAAAATTGGCATTTTTTAATTTCCTTATCGTATTCTAATGCTAATTACAAATTATAATATAGTCTTATCGTTGCGTCTAATTTTCTCTTTATGATATTTCAGAGTTAGAGGCTATATTATAAAATAATGATCTTTTATAAACGTTCTTTTTTTAAACTATTAATAGATATTAGTATTATTGGTATTCTTAGTTATTTGGTTGTTTGCACTCTCATTTTTTTTAAATTATCGGCAGTTGAATCTGGGCATGGTGATCATAGTAGTAACTCTCCTTTAGCCATTTCATGGCATGGGAATGTGTTAACTGGCCCTATAAAGTCCTATGAATCGATTCCATTTCTAAGTCAGTTGCCTGACGTGAAGTTAGATGGTTGGTTTATGAGACACCCAACGTCTAACAAAATTATAATTATCACGCATGGTTATAATGCATCCAAACATGCACCTGCTCTCATTAAGATCGCCTGGGTATTCTTTAGTCAAGGCTATAATGTACTCATGTATGATTTACATAACCATGGCAGCTCTACTGTCATTGATGGACGAACAGCATTAGGTTCACGAGAATATCATGATGTTATTGGGGCAAAACAAGCTTGTATGAATTTAGGGTTTAGTCCGAAAAACATTCTGTACTATGGATTATCAATGGGAGCTGTTTCAACCTTAGTTGCAGCTCAACATGACCAAGACATTCAAACCGTTATTTCTCAGGCTAGTTTTTCAGATCCTTCTTTAATTATGAAAGAAGAATTTCAACGTAAAAAGATTCCACTCTTTCTTTATCATGGCAGTATTTTTATAGCGAATCATTTGTTTCGATTTCCTATTGGTTCTAAAACCCCTCTAAATCTAGATCAAACTAAGATTTCTAATTTACTTATTATTCATTCGTCTCGTGATAATCGTGTTGGGTTTCATCATTCTCGCTTACTTATTAAATATGCTAAGCAAGCAAACGTTCCGTATAAAGATTTAGTACTTGATAGTACTGAACATGTAGATACTATTTTTGAGTATGATCATGAGTTTAGATTATTTTTGAATACTTATTTATAGCATAAATTTAATGACCTATCTCAACTTTAATACTTTTAAAGGTCACATTTAAACTCAAAAAAAATACCATAAAAATTCGATGTTTTTCATTTTTTATTTCTGGCTATAAAGAATAGCATAAAACAAAATAAGGGAGCTTAACATGTCATTACAAAACCAACACAAGGAAACAAATATTCCACAAAATAAATCAGAGCGATTAAATTTTAATTTTGATTTATTATTAGATAGAAATCAACATGAAAAAGAATCAACAACGATAAAACCAACCGTTATCGCTGCTAATGAAAGCTTTAGTATTATTCAAGCGGTAAAGCCAGTAGATTTCTTTTATGATCTAAAACGAAACTAATTCTTTGCTTGCTTTACATCATAATCACTTGCAAGCTTATAATCTACCACGATCATTTCATGAATCTTAATTCTAATCTAGTGTAATAAAGGCTAATTTATTGACTTGGATCTGCTACTTTTCTTAAATATGGTTTTACAGCTTTCCATCCATCTGGAAATAGCTGTTTTGCCTCATCATCGTTTACAGCAGGTACAATAATAACATCATCTCCTTGTTGCCAATCGGCCGGAGTTGCTACTTTATAGTTTGCTGTTAATTGCATCGAATCAATTGCTCTTAAAATTTCTAAAAAATTTCGACCTGTTGCCATTGGATACGTTAAATATAAACCAATTCGTTTATCGGGCCTTATCACAAAAACGGTTCTAACCGTCTCATTATCAACAGCAGTACGTCCCATTGATGTTGTGCCAGCATCTGCTTCTAACATATTATATTGCTTTGCAACAGCAAGTGTCTCATCTGCAATAATGGGATAATCTGGTTTTTCTCCTGAAACATCTTTAATATCATCCAACCATTTAATATGTTCATCAACAGAATCAACACTTAACCCAATCACTTTAACATTTCTTTTTTCAAACTCTGGCTTTAGTTTTGCTAATGATCCAAGTTCTGTAGTACATACGGGTGTAAAATCTTTTGGGTGTGAAAATAAAACACCCCAACTATCTCCTAGCCAATCATAAAATGAAATATCCCCATGTGATGTACGTGCCTCAAAATCAGGTGCGATACTATTTATTTTCAACATATTTAGCTCTCCTTTTTTAGGCTTAATTATAAGCACGTTTTAATTATGATTCAATTACTATCCTTTTTTAGCTTAGAATACTATTTTAAACTCAACGTTATCTTAACTTTATAATATAGGTATGATTTTATATTTAAAATTATTAAAAAAATGCTATCATAAATATTATGTTTTTCCAGTCTTTTAAAATTTATAGAACACTGTTATTTTTTTGTTTATTACAAGCATCGCTTTGTTTTGCTCAAACAAACATTTACCGCTTACAAACACTTGTTGATGATGTCTACACAACACATCCCTTTTTTAAATCGACATCTATTCAACGTGATATAGCAAAACTTACTATTTTAAAAGAAAAGTCGTTTACTGATATATCATATTCCTTAACCCCATTAATGTCTTATACTAAACCGGCTTCATCCAGTCCTTTCTCAGCTCAAGAAACTACGAGTTTAGGAATGACATCCTCTCTTTCAAAAAAACTATGGTCAACAGGCGGAACTTTAGGTGCTTCTATTGGATTAAATAGTATGGAAAGTGCTTATAGTAGCCAAGCTCAACAATTTGGCTTATTAAATAATTATTATTACCATTCTATAGGACTTAGTTATGTCCACCCTTTATTAAAAAACAAAAAAGGTGTTATCGATAAAATTAATTTTCAAACAAAAACGCTTGATTATAAGCGAACATTAATTCAACTTTCTGATCAAGAACAACAGTTTATTTTAGGTTTAATTTATCAATTTTTAGAGTGGTATGGCCATTATCAAGAACTGACTAATTTACGAGATCGATATGCTATCTCTAAAACACTTTTCTTGGACACCAAAAAGAAATTTAAAAAAAATATTGCTGAACAAGTTGATTTAATTCAGTCAGAAGATTCATTAAAAAATCTTGAACAACTCATTATTCTTCAGCAAGGTAAAGTTGACTCCAAAATTAACCAACTATCTTTAATCCTCTCTAACCCAATTTCAGAGTCTATCCCTAAACTTAACTTATCTTATATACCAGATTTACCTAGGCTAACAACTGACATGATCCGTAACGTGCCTCATATTACATTATTATCTCAGCAAAAAGAATTATTGTTATTTCAAAAATCGATGGTTAATGAAAAAAATCATCCTAATTTAGATTTAACAGTTGCTACTAACTTAAAAAGTGGTGCTACGTCGCTAGGCGACTCTTTGGGTTTCAACAAACCAGATTATACAATGTCATTAACCTATACTAATTCCGTTGAAAAAACGAACTATCATGTTGATAATCGTATCTTAAAACAATCTATTAATAATATCCAATTATCTATTGATAGTGCTATTTTAACATTAAAGGCTACACTTATTGATATCAAAACACAGTATCAATCCCTCATTAATGTTATTGAATCAAACGAGGCTCGTATGGTACTTGCAAAAAAACGTGTTAAACAAGAAGTGAAGCGCTACAACCATGGGCGTGGGCAATTTTCCTTTGTTGTACAAGCTCAAGATAATGTTCAGTATATTGAAACGATATTACTTCAAAATAAAATATCTATTTATCGACTCTATATTCAATATATGACATCTCTTGGTTTATTAGATGATGCACTAAAAAAACTAAACTATGAAAGCATTATTTAGATATTTTTCAGCTAACCATACTTTTGCCTGGTTATTTACCATTATGTTTATCGCATTTGGTATTAAGTCTGTATTAACTTTTAATCGTGATATGTTCCCAGATGCTGATTTTGGAACGGTTATTGTAACAACGTATTATATGAATGCATCTCCTGAAGATATAGAACTTAATATTACCAATAAAATTGAAGATAGTATTAAAGGTATTAATGGTATCGATTATTATACTTCTGTTTCTATTGAAAGCCAGTCTGTTGTATCGATTATTCTTGATCCTGATTATGATGATCAAGATGATGTAAAAAATAAAATACGTGAAGCTATTAATCGTATTAATGATTTTCCCAATGACTTAGATGATCTACCTGTTGTTCAATCTTTAGATACGTCTATTTTTCCTTTAATGTTAATTGGATTATCAGCTAATACTTCTTACGAAAATTTACGCCATGAAGCTAAATTATTTGAAGCCAAACTTCTTAATTTACCTGAAATTGCTACTATCGATAAAATTAGTTTTCGTGATCGTGAAATGCAAATTAATATCAATCCCAAAAAATTAACATTTTATGAATTATCATTAAACTCTATTGGCCAAGCTATTCAAATAAGAAATCAACGCTCTAGTTTAGGAACCTTAGAAACCAAAAATAATGAAGAAAATCTATTTACGAATGCAGAAATGAATACAAAACGTGATGTTGAAAATTTAATTTTACGTTCTACATTTAGTGGTGAATTGGTTCGCTTAAAAGATGTTGCGTCTATTAAACAAGGATTTGAAGATGAATCCGTTATCACTCATGTTAATGGGAAAAAGGCGATTGGATTTCTAGTTAACAAATCTGGTTCTGCTGATATTATCGATACGGCTGAAAAAATTAAAAAACTGATTAATGAAACTCAAGAAAATTTTAAAGAACGTAATATGGATTCTTTTGAATTAATTTATGGAAATGATTTTTCTAAATATGTTAAAAATCGGTTTGCTGTTGTTAAAAGTAATGGTAGTGCTGGATTATTTTTACTTTTACTTGTTTTAGCCTTATTTTTAAATTGGCGAGCTAGTTTTTGGGTTGCTATCAGTATTCCTGTTACGATTTTAGGCACCTTTACGATTTTACCTTTTTTTGTGGATCATATTGATATCCTTTCTCTTGCTGCCATGATTGTTGTTATGGGGGTTGTTGTAGATGACTCTATTATTGTATCTGAAAACATTATTCGTCATAGAGAAATGGGTGAGACGCCACTTGAGGCTGCCATGAATGGTGTTAATGATGTATTTAAGCCAGTACTTACGACCATCTTAACAACGTTTATTGCATTTGCTCCCATGTTTATTATTCCTGGTTTAATTGGGAAATTTATTATTGTTATTCCACTTGTTATTTCTATTGCTTTATTTGTTTCACTTCTTGAAGTTACCATTGCTTTGCCTGCTCATCTTGTTCCTTCTATCAAAGGTATTAAACCCATTTCAGCAGCCACTAAACCCTCTCGCTATTTAAAAATTAAAAAAAGTTTCGAAGGTATCATTCGAAAATCATTACGGTTTCGCTATTTAAATCTTCTTTTATTTATTATTCTTTTTGCTTCTTCATTAATGATTGTTAAAACGATGGATTTTGTCTTTTTCCCTTCAGATGATGCAGAAGAATTTCATATAAAATTAGAAATGGACAGAGGGACTCCCCTAGATGTTACTGCTCAAAAAACACTCGAAATCGAATCATTAGTTGCTGATTTATCAGCGGATGATGTGATGTCTTATGTTACTTATATTGGCTTGCGAGGCCAACGAAATGAACGCTCATTAACAAAACGCTTTAGTACTATTGAAGTTTATTTAACGCCCTTTTCTCAACGTAATAGCAAACGGACAGCAAATGATATTGTGGAAGAATTAAGACAAAAAACGGATTTAATTACAGGTATCAAAGAAATTGAATATAATATTGAACAAGGTGGCCCTCCTGCTGGAAAAGCCGTAGAAGTTCGTATTTCAGCCATGACTGATGAGGATCGTTATACAGCAACGTCTACACTTATTTCATTATTAAAAAATAATTTTGATAATAAAGTAACCGATATTAATCGTAATGATGAACTTGGCAAAGACCAAATTGAACTTTCTATTAATTATGAAGCCTTATCACGATATGGCTTGTCTGTAGCTACGATTATGCAAACGGTATCTACAGCATTTAGAGGATCTATCATCACATCTTCTCAACTTGACGATGAAAAACTGTATTATCGTGTTCAATTAGCTAAACAGTTTAAAAATGATATTAAAACCTTATATAATTTACCTATCTCAAATGCGCAAGGACGACTGATTCGTCTATCTGATATTGTCACGTTTATAAAAAAACCTGGGGTCCCTAATTTTTACCATTATGATGGAGATCGAACCACAACCATTACCGCTAATTTAGAAGGTAAATCCTATACGCCTCTTAACGTTCAGAAAACACTAGAAAAATTATTAACAGAATCCCCTCAGTTATTGCCAAATGGCGTTCAATTAGATTTTGGGGGTCGCTCAGAAGAAACGGCTAACTCCTTTCGAGAACTTGGGATTACCTTCCTGATTGCACTTGTTGGCATCTTTTTATTACTCGTATTATTGTTTAATTCATTAAGTTTACCCTTTCTTGTCCTCTTATCAGTTCCATTTGGTATAATAGGCATTATTTTTGCTTTCTTTTTACATGGTGAACCCTTAGGATTCATGGCTATGATTGGTTCTATTGGGCTTACGGGTGTACTGGTTAATGACTCCTTGGTATTAATGTATCGTATTAATCAACTTCGTGAACGACATCCTGATCATGCTATTCAAGATGTGATTGCTGAAGCAACATCGGATCGATTAAGGCCTATTTTCTTAACCAGTTTAACAACCGTTGTTGGTGTCATGCCTATTGCTTATGGTCTTACTGGAGCATCTGATCCTTTTATTGCTCCTTTAGGCTTAACACTGGGATGGGGACTGGTATTTTCTACCCCCCTTATCTTATTGTTGTTACCAACGTTTTATATGATTAATGTTGATAGTTATAATTTGTATGTATCTATTATTAATTTTATAAAGAAAAAATTAGCTCTTTAATTACTCAAATGCTTTTTCTATATTATAGCCTTTTTCCCAATCAATTAATGTTTCAACTTTACGCTCATATTTTGGTGTATATGCTAAAAATTCAGCTAGTTCGGCTCTCGTAATTAGTTTATCTGAGTCTTCTACTTCTTCATAGTCTATGATGCCAGCATTACTCATTAAATAAATAATCTCAGTAAGTGTTAATTGCTGATCTGGCTTAAATGTTCCATCAGGAAATGCATAAATTAGGCCTTCATTGATACCCACTTGAATATACCTTGCAAATGGATGGTCAAAGGCTACATCAGAAAATAAATTAGTAGTTACTTCTTCCAGCAATTCCTCTTCTACAACTGATAAAACCATTAATTTTGTTATAAATTGGCGTGTTACTATTTTTTTTGGATAAAAGTTACCATCATTATCACCATGTAATACTTTTAATGTCGATAAAAATTCAATCTCACGACGTCCTTTTACTTTTGAATTCATATCCGGATAACTTACCAATCTTAATACACGAGTAAAATAACTTAATGACTTATTTTTTTGTGTTTGAAAGGTTGATTCAATTACATTTTTTCCAGGCATTAATTCAATTGGAATTGAAAATCTATTTTCAGGATCTCGTTTTACCTTTTCTCGATTTATATAAATATCTTCAATGATATCGGATGCATTTCCTATTACTAAGACCATATCATTATAATGAACATGCTTATCAATAGGAAATGTCACTGATCCAAAAAATTGAATTGGTCCCACTTCAATACTATTCCCAGATTCATCGGTTGCAAAAACATCAATTTCATTCATTTTCTGCGGAGGAGCTTTGCCTTTATAGCCTTTCTTTGTTTTATCCAATGTTTTATTTCCTAACAATAAGGGTAATTCGGCTCGGCCTTCATATTGTGTTGGTACTAAGTATATCTCTTTATTTTCCTCTTTATTTTCTTTTTTTATTTCTTTTAATCTAATTTTTTTCCCATCTATCTCTGCAGAAATATTGGCTAATTTCTCATTAGACTCAATTTGGACTATCAAAATTGAATTTTCTGGAAATATGTTCACATCTAAGTCAGGAGGTGTCGTATCTGATATAACAACCACTTGGTTTGATTTTAACGATAGGTCTTTACTCATATCATAGGCTTTAATATATAGTTGATTTTCTCCTTCTTTTAATAACAGATTTTCTATTTTCCAGTTTCCAAATTTATTTGTTACGATTGATTTGTTAAGTTGATTATTATTATAAATTCGAATTGTCGTATTTTTAGGGCCAACACCTGATATGGTTTGTTTTTTTTCTGATGTTATGTTTAACGGTTTTTTTGGAATTAAAATTTCAGGTTTTTTAGGGATAGATCGCCCTAATGATGATAATGAAAACACATAGGTTCCATCTTTATTCATTGGAAAAGCAGCATGTGTATAATTAAAATCAAATCTTCCTTTAAATCCTACCGTTGAAATTCCTGTCGGAATATTATCTAACTCAATGCCTATTCCTGCTCTTAAATCCTTAAAATTTGTTGATCCTCTAACATACACTCCCTTTTCAATTTCAAAATCAGTTCCAATAGAAAAGCCTAATTCATTGATAGATGATAACAGGCTTAATCGATCATTTAATATATTTACTTTACTTCCTACGTTAATTTCAAATGGAAGTAATATAGTATTGTTAGTTTTCTCAATCTCTATACTTGGACTTATAGCATTGTGAATAACCGCGGCTAACTCTATACTAGAAATAATTTTATTATCAATATATTGTGTACCGATTACGCCAAAGTCAATCCCTATTGTTGATGAATTTTCTGAACCTACATAATAAGTTAGTGATTTTAAAGCAGTCCCTACGGCAATTTTATTGATAGAAAATGTTTCATAAAAATTTGTCCCTACCCCTATATGAGCTAAATGATACCCTGCTGAAAATGACCCAATTTGGTATGCTAATCCATCTACGCTTACTGTTTTAGGTATTTTATTAAGTGATAGATTCCCATACGATATGTTTATTCCAAACTCCTTTCTATAACTTTCTCCTTTTTGTTTAAATTTAATAACAGCAGGAATACCTGCTGATACAACTAAATAATTAAATTGTTGTAATAAACGTTGCGATGTTATTGAAAATGGAAATTGATTAATGTCAGAGTTTGTCGCTGGATTCATAATCGAATGTGCAATATCTCCTGATAATGCTGAATTACCTCCTAAAGAAATCGTTTTTGCACCCACCATCATGGTCTGTGGATTTGAAATGTGTTTTGATATAGCAAACAGGCTAGAAATCCCTACCAAAAAAAAACTAACTATAAAAACTATGTATTTTAATTTCATTAGTAAATTGCCAACTTTGCTGTTTTTGAAGATACAATACGTCCGTCTTCTTCAGAAAGAATACGACAAATAAAAATCCCAGGAACCATGTCTGCCCATAAGTCACTAATAGATATTACATTTAAACCCGATTGTACTATGTCTGTATGATAAAATACTTGTTGGCCTAAATGATTAAAGATATATAATTTTATTGTTGTATTATCTTGTGAAGTACTAAAACCAAGGTTTAAGTTGTTAGAACCAAATATATGTGGATTTGGATAAAATACAGGATTTGTAATGTCAATTGACTCTGAAATTAAGTAACTTAAGTTTGTTATACTCATTTCGTTACCGGATAAATCTTCTACAGATAACGATACATCAGCGGATGTTTCTCCAACATAAAATTTTAAAAAATTTGTCGTTTTATCTAGTGTAAAACTGTTGATAGCTTTATCTAGCTCTTCTTTCTGAAATAAAATATCATTCCCACGAATCAAACGAATGGAACTTTCATCAATAATGGATGAATCAACAAACTCTAATGACAGTATTTTATTTTTTCCTATACTCGTTCCATTTAAAAAGTTTTCACAGGTATTACTAGATTCGCTACTACAAAGTTTTAATGGATGCACTAAATAAGAAGGGGGAATAGTAGCAGATGTCATATTACTGATAATCTCTCTTTCATGTGTGTCTGGATTAACTATTAAACTCCAATCTCCTAACCCATCTTGATATCGTTGTAAACTAATTTTCTGATTCGGTGACACCTGTTTCTGATACATAACATGAGCATCTATTAGTACCGTTCCTTGAGAATAAGGAATTGTGTGAGAACAATTAAAATTTATGTTCTTTGTGTCATTATGATTTAATATAAAGGAATCTGCCCCATCAACGGTAGCAACTGACGTCGTAAATTCATATGAAATGTCTAAACCTCCTTTTTCACTAAGATAAAATTTTGGTTTTATTTCCGTTATATTAAGAGCTAATCCGCTATCATTTGTAATACTTAGCTCAATATTAAATGTTGTTATGGCATCCGTAACCGTTTCTATTGTTACGACTTTTAATGGATTATTAACCGCTGTTATTTGAGCCACTTCTATACTTGGCAATACGCCACTAACCGTTGATGAACCCCCTTCTATTTCTAAACCATTTTCTGCTATTTGTGCTGCAAATGGTTTATTTTCTTCTGATGCTAAAAGACCTATATCGTATAATATTAAAAATTCATTGTCATGATTAAATTCTATATTTTCTAATAGAGCTTCTTTTGGATTAGGAAACTGGCTTACACTTCTTAAAAACTTATCTCCATCATCCAAGGTTTGACTGCTATTTTTATCCTCATAGACCCATACTTTCGTAATACCGGTAGATTTTGAATAAAAATTAGCTTGGCTATTTTTTATTTTAATTTTTCCAGTTTGAACTTCAGTATCTGATTTAAAATTAATATATAACATCGGCACTTTTATCTCTCCATCAAATGCCGTTGTTGGTGAAATATCGATTGTTTCTACAATTTGAATTGTTGTCTCTGTTAAATCAATGCTAGGTTTTGAATCTAATGGCAAAGTGGCCGTATTAGAAGCACCACTTGCTTTAAATAAAATATCTATACTCCCTGAATTTCCAGTTGCCGTTATATCCCCAATTTCAGCTGTCACATAATTTTTAGTCGTTGAATCTGTTGATACTATATCAGATGCAACATCATAAACCACAAAAAATGTTTGTACATTATTTGGGTTATTATCATATGCTTCTAATACTACGTCTGGAAAATCATCATTTGGAATACTTAATCTTATCGGAGCAATCTTTGTGGTTTGTTCTGAGTCACTGCCGTTTAACTCTAATTCTCCTACCAATATATCATCTTGAGTATTATATGCCCCTCCTCCTGTATCACGATAAATTTTTACTTTTTCAATATTTACTTTAGGGCCACTTGATGCAAAAAAGGGAATACTTCCGTTGTTTACAATCGTTATTTTATTCACTGTAACAACCGCTTGATGCGCTCTAAGCGAAAATGCCAATGCAGGAATCGTTGTATTTGCATCATAACTATTCTCTCCCGAAATTTGGTTAATATCTGCTATCTCAATACCCGCAAAACTAATAGTTAAGTTTTCATTTGGTGTAGTGAGTGTTAGTGAGCCTTCTTCCTCTCCAAAACCAAAAAAATCATCTTTTCCTGTAATCGATATGTTTAATTTACTATCTGCTGTTACAAGAATATCCTCTCCAAAATCATAGGCTAACCATATATTATAAGGATCGGGTGCGTCCGTAAGTAAGGTTGTTAAGTTTGTCCATTGATTCAAGGTTATAATGGATTCAGATACACTATCGCTGCTGCTTATGTCTTTTTCTTGAATTACTTGTACTGTAGCATTCGAATAGTTTCCAGGCACTACCTCATTTATAGTTCTTGAACTTGGGTCCTTCGATAATACAACCTTTTCCACCCCTTGGTTCCCTACAAAATTACCATAAGTATCTGTAATTTTTAAACTTAGATTGTTTACATTATCTCCTTTTGCGGCTATGTGAAAAAACGCTATTGGCACATTCTTTGACCCAGGGAAAATAATGCTTGGAGCAATATTATCTGCATAGGTTACTTCTATGCCTGTTGCCGTTATTGATTTATAATTGGGATCAGTTAGTGTTGTCGGTGTACAACTATTTTGATCATCACATACGGTTACTTTATCAAATGTAATCCCTGATGTATCTGCTAATGTGGTGTTGTCTTTTAATTTAAAGACAATCCAAAATAGTTTTTGTTCACCCCCCTGATTAATTGTTTTATTTGTATTATCGTTAGAAGGTGATACTGTCGTAGCATCGCCTCCTAGTGTTAGCTGTTCTGCTGTTAAATCATTTGAACTTTCATTAAAATTACTATCTTCATCAGTATTTTGATATACTTTAATAGAGTCGAATTGATCAAAATTAAAATTCCCGTCAGTTTTTGAAAATTCCATGTGGCTTAATGTCATATTTGATGTTGATGAACTATTGGTAATGGTTAGTGTAAATACAGCTACTTCTGTTCCTATAGGAACAAAGCCTTTGATTGCTGATGTACTCGCTGTATAATTGGCAAAGGTTTTCTCTGGTATCCAAAAACTACATAGTATTACTAGTATTAGCACACAATATTGTTGTATGTTAGTTCTCATACACTACCCTTTTCATAATGATTCGCAATATGCTTATGCTAGCATTATTTTGCAGTACCCTTTTTATTCTTGATATGTTCATTACGTTACCCTTCTAAGTATACAATTAAACATCTTTTATTATACAACGTCTTGCTAATTTCATACTTATCTATGATGACTCCTTTATATCTATATTTGAATATACTTCTTGAACATCATCATCATCTTCAATTTTTTCTAATAAGGCTTCTACTTTTTCAAACTGTTCGTGTGTAATACTTACAAAGGTTGACGGTATTTTTGTTAATGTAGCTGTTTCATAGTTAAACCCTTGGTTATCATAACATGTTTTTAATGATTCTAAATTATCAATTGATGTAATAATTTCTATCTCTCCTTCTGGCTTCGTGTCTATATCATCAGCTCCTTTTTCAATGGCTAAATCAATAATGCTATCTTCATGTTCTGTTGTTTCAAAAAAAATTAGTCCTTTTGTTTCAAATAAGTAACTAACAGCTCCTTTGTCTGCTAAATTACCCCCACCCTTATTTAAAATAACTTTTAAATTTGTAATCGTACGATTACGATTATCTGTTAAGGTATCAATTAAAATAGCAATCCCATGAGGCCCATATGCTTCAAATTGTAATTCTTCTAATTGATTCTCCCCTTCTGAGCCAGCTCCTTTTTGAATAGCACGCTTTACATTATCATTGGGCATATTCACTTCTTTTGCTTTTTGTAGGGCTAAACGAAGCCTTGGATTCATCCCAGGATCCTCACCACCCAGCTTTGTTGCTTGCATAATTTCTCGTGCTACCTTTGAAAAGATCTTTCCTTTTTGAGCATCTGTTTTTGCTTTTTTATGTTTTATGGATGACCATTTATTATGTCCTGCCATGCTTCAACTCCCTTTTATAACACGTAACTTTTCTACATTATTTTGCATTTTTTTACTAATTTCTATATAACTCTTCTTGATTTTTTTTCACCTACATATTCTGAAATCACACCCTCTTCGGTTAATTCATCCATAATGCGAGCGGCTCTATTATAGCCTATTCTTAATTTTCGTTGTAAATATGATGTTGATGCATATTTAGTATTAATTACTAATTGTTTAGCATTTTCGTATAATTCATCTTGATTTGATGTGTTTTTATTACCTGATTCTTGTGTATTTTCTAATGGTTCTACATTTATAATCTCATTTAAATAATCAGGTTTACCTTGGCCTTTTAACCATGTCACAACTCGCTTTACTTCTGCTTCACTTACAAAGACGCCTTGAGCTCTTGCTGGATTAAAAGATCCTACAGGAAAATATAACATATCCCCTTTTCCTAATAATTTTTCTGCACCAGCCATGTCAATAATGGTTCTAGAATCAATTTGTGATTGTAAATAAAATGATACCCGTGATGGAATATTTGCTTTTATTAGGCCTGTTACAACATTAACACTCGGTCGTTGTGTTGCAATGACTAAATGAATACCCGTTGCTCTTGCCATTTGTGCTAATCGACAAATGGTTTGTTCTACATCTTGTGATGCTACCATCATTAAATCAGCTAGCTCATCTATTATAACCACAATATAAGGCAATGTTTCTAATGAAAGATTATCATCCAAAATCGTTGCGTCAGGATTTTCTTCTAATGTACGTTTAACGTATGCATTAAACCCAGTAATATCCTTTACGCCTACCCTTGAAAATAATTCATAGCGATTTTCCATTTCAACTAATGCCCATTTTTTTAAGGTGGCTGCTGCTTTATTAGGGTTTGTTACGACAGGGGCTAATAAATGAGGAATTTCATCATAAAAACTTAATTCTACCTTTTTAGGATCAATCATCAAAAATTTTACTTCACTTGGCGTTGATCTCATTAAAATTGATAAAATAATACTATTAATACAAACACTTTTTCCTGAACCGGTTGCTCCTGCAATGAGAACATGAGGCATTTTGCCTAGGTTCATAATAATGGATTCTCCTGTAATGGTTTTACCTAAGCCTGCAATCAACTTATCCTCTAAATTAAATACCGTTGATTCTTCAATGATAGATCGTAACGTAATCATCTGCACATCTTCATTTGGCACTTCTATTCCAATTAATGCCTTTCCTGGAATAGGTGCTTCAATTCGAATATCTGGAGCTGCTAACTTTAATGAAATATCTTTACTTAACGACGTAATTTTGCTGATTTTAACGCCATCTCCTGGTTGCAGTTCATAACGTGTGACTGTTGGTCCAGGGGTAATATTAATCACTTTTGCAGCTACATTAAAACTGGCTAATGTTTCTTCTAAAATAGCGGCTTTTTCTACACGTTGTTTTGTCTGAGATTTTAGTGAATGTTTTGGTTTTTTCCCTTTTTCTAATAACTCCATAGGAGGACATTGAAAGTCTTTTAGTGGTTTATTTTTAAGAGGGGGCTCATCATTTATAAATGATGTATCAATAAATTGCTTTGGTTTTTTCTCTTCAACTACAGGATCTAAGGATTTCTCTTCTTCTTCCTTAACAGTGGCTAATGCTTGTAATCGATTTAGGTTTTCTATTTCAGAATTTTTCTTATTAGTTTCACTGGCGTTTTCTTCAAATTTTTGTAAATCTATACTGTCAAAATTAAATGGATTTTTGTCATTAAAGTAACTCTTATTTCTATTGGGCAAGGCCATGCTTCGTTCTATCAGTCGTTTTGTTTCTGGCTTTAACGGTTTTTTTGCTTTTATTGGATTGCGTGGACTTAGTTTTATAAAAAATAATTTATGAATAAGCCAAATTTGAAAACTTTTTCCTTTTCTACTTTTTTGATATTCCATAACCGTATTTTTTAAAAATCCTAAAAACCACCGATTCATACGATGAAAGCTAATTGGAATCCACTGAAATGGTTTAAAGATTTTAAAAATAGGCCACCCAATGGAATAGGTATTAAGTGTTAAAATTATCACAGCATAAATCACTAAAGCCCCCATATTTCCAAATACAACTAAATTAAACTTATTAATTGCTAAACCGACATGCCCAATATCTCGTAATTGTAATGGATTTGATATATTGAGAAGCAAGGCTACCCATTGATGACTTCCTATAAAGGTCGCTATGCTAACAATAAAATGAAACCATAATGATTTTTTAGCAAATGCTGCTAATACTCCTGATAGTATCAAACAAAATGGTAGTATTAAAAATCCTAATAGGCCAAACCATTCTAATGTCATTTTTTCTATCAATAAACCGACTAAACCTTGCTCTGTATCGATGTATTGATGAATCCAAACAAACACACCTAAAACTATCCAAATAATTGAAAATAGTTGCTGAAAAATAAGATTAATTGGGCTTAATTCTACCTTTTTTTTTCGGTTTATTTTTGGTTTATTTTTTTTTACTGTTTTTTTTTTGGGCACCCTAAAATTTTACCATTAAATTACAATCTTTTACATTTTTATCTTAACTGGTGGTGGGCGGTACAAGAATCGAACTTGTGACCCCTTGCATGTCAAGCAAGTACTCTAACCAACTGAGCTAACCGCCCTAAAAAATAGAATAGTTAATATATCAGTAATTTTTGTTAATTAAAATAATCGTTATTATTTAAAATAACTTTTTTTTGTTTAAAGATCGTTTTATTATATGTTTCATGACTCGACAATCTATATCTATTTATTCTATTTTTATGGGCTTACTTACCACTGTGGTGGTTTCCCTTTTTATCTTTATTTATCTATCATTTTTCCCAGCATCTACTCATGACAAAGCTTATATCCTTCATATTCCTTCTGGAAGTAGCGTTAATGCTATTGCTCATATTTTAGCTGATAAACATCTTATTCATTCAAAGCGATTTTTTAAGCTTGTTATACGTGTTATGAATGCTGATAAAAAGTTGAGAGCTGGCCATTTTTTAATTCCAAAATCAATTAATCAACAATCGTTAATTTACGTATTAATTAATGAATCTGGCAGTCATAATTTAACTAAAATTACTATTCCAGAAGGGTTTTCAATTACTCAAATTGCGGAACGATTAGCCTCTCATAATATCTGTAGTAAACATGATTTTGAATCATTTGCACACCATAATGCTAAAACTGTTTTTAAAGATTCTTTTCCCTTTTTAGCTAATATCCCAAAAGATACTATTGAAGGGTATTTATTTCCTGAAACATATTTTTTTCAAGAATCAGATACCCCAACAAAAATTATAAAACAAATGCTTGTTGAATTTGATAACAATATTTATGCTCCATTTAAAGCTGCTAATAAATCCTATCCTTATTCTTTTCATAAACTCCTTACTTTAGCTTCTATGATTCAAAAAGAAACCCGAAAATTGTATGAAATGCCTCAAATATCATCTGTTTTTTATAATCGTATCAAAAAACGGATGTATTTAGCCTCAGATCCTACCGTAGTCTATGCGCTTGGCAAATCTTACAAAGATCGTGTTTACTATAAAGATCTAGAAATAAAATCACCCTATAATACCTATCGACGGCTTGGGTTCCCCCCCACACCCATTGCATCTCCTGGTACCAAAGCCTTTTTTGCGGCATGTAATCCTGATACAACGCCTTATTTATTCTTTGTCGCCAAACCTGATGGGTCGCACCACTTTAGCAAAACCTACGATGAACACTTAGAAATTCAACGCATTATGAAACGAAAGAAAAAATCATAACAAATGATAGCACACCGTGCGTTCTCTCCCCCCTGATCGGTTTACTGCAATATAGTCATAGACTCCCTATCTATAAAAAAAAATTAAACAATGTCAGTATAGCAAGCATTCCCTCGCCTTGATCAGTCTGTCTTAATATATCGTTAGATAGGGATATTTAACAACAGGGACTACACAAACGTTCTAATCTTCAGAAAATAGTTGCATGAGTCGAGTTTAAACCCATTCTCCTACAGCTTTATGTTATTGAAAAGCCTATTCTTCTGATAATCTTATATCAAGTACATTAAGCCGCAGTTCCTTGTGCTTCTTCTTGGCCCTAGGATCCATTTCTAACCTAAAAATAAGATCAATCTTGGTATTTCTCCCACTATGCTCTCTAACGTATTTAAATTTTTCCCAAAGTCCAAATCCAACAGCCTCTATTTGTTTTTGATGTTTTTTATTAGACGTATCTAAAATAGAAAAGCTAACGTGTTGTTTTGCTGATTTTTGATAGCGATTACCAAACTCTCGCCCTCCTTTTAACATACAATTTTGCATATAAAAAATAGGGAATTCAAATTTTTGGCCATAGGGGCTGAATTGATCTAAATCTGAAATAAATTTCTGCGTTATTTGTGCTATTTGCAATTTATCAATCACATCATAGTGATATTCAAATTGATTTGCTTGTAATGTTTCTGCTTGGTCTACTAATAATGTTTTAAACAAATCAATATCATTTTTATGTAGTGTAAATCCACAGGCTTGAGAATGGCCTCCAAACGCATTTACTTTTTGCTTTTGTCCTTCAATTTCAACTTCAATTTCAAATAAACGTTTTTTATGTTGTTGAATACATACTTGCTCTGCTTGATCAATAAGCTCATAAATATTAATACGTGGGATACTTCGCGCTGATCCTCTGACATACTCTGATGTAGAAGAAAAGTTTAAAATAATCGAAGGTCTTAAAAAACGTTCTTTTAATCGATCTGCATCAATTCCAATAACCCCCGAATTCCAATCTTTTCCATCTAAAATAATAATTCTATCACAATCAGGATTAACTTGTTTTTCAATTAAGTCATCCATTTCATCTTCAATTTTGGCTGTTAAATGTTTTCTTTTTTCGTTAACCGTATCAACATCACTAGCTGTTTTAAAAGCCGCTATTGATTTTTCTGCCTCATCTTTTTTTTCAGCTTTACTATCATCCATCAAAAATATTTCTTTTAATTTTTTAGATACAAAATTAGCTTTTGATTTATTTCGTTTTCCTTTTCCTAATAATAGTAAATCTACAACGATGGATGAATCAGGTATATTTTCTTTTGGGTTTCCGATACGTCCTGGTGCATTTAATAATGGTATGACAGTTCGAGATAAATGTCTTGGCTTTTTAGTTTTATCTGATATGACAGCAATATCACGCAATGCTTTTAATCCTTCTCGATCTGTGTTAAAAAAGAAATCTACGCCATGTTTTACAATGAGCCTATTTAATGGATTGAGCATACTTACTCTATCTGAAATAGATCCTAAAGAAGCTGTAATTAGACTCAGCTCAAACAAATACTCTGGAAACTCAACATCCATATAATCATATATAGCCTGAACAAATTTAAATGCTACAGAGGCTCCTGATATAGAATTAAAATGTGTATTATTAGATTCTGTAAAAGGGTTAATGGTTGCTATAGACTTTGGCATATCATGACCTAAAATATGATGATCTGTAATAATGACATCTACCCCACATTCATTAGCATATTCAACAGCCTGAATATCTTTTGTACCGCAATCTGTTGTAATGATTAATGAGGATCCAACCTTTTTAGCATGATTAATAATTCGTACTTGTAGCCCATGTCCTTCAATGGGTCTGATTGGAAATAAATAATCCGTTTTTATGCCTAACTGCCTTAACGCTGATACTAATATAACTGTACCAGAAATCCCATCAGCATCTGGATCTCCATTAATGATAATGGTTTCATTATTTTTTTGTGCTTTTTTGATTCGATCTGCTGCTAATTGAATTTGTTTACCGTCACAAAATCCTTTATAATCATGAAGTAGTGATTCATCCGGATTCAAAATTGAATTGATGGTATTTATATCATCTGTTCGCATATTATGAATTAATACACGCGCTAATGTTTTTGAAATATTATATTCTTGTGTCAGTTTATCTAATTGCAAATCATCATATTTCTGAAAGGACCACCGTTGATTTTGGTAATTTTTAAATATGGTTTCGTTTTCTTTTTTTATACTCATTAGATATAATATACTGTTTGACTTGTTATGTTTAAAGAGGCAATTTTATTTAACCTAACTAAATTCTTTTGAACTATTACGTATTATAACTTAAAATAACCTCTTAAATTAATATGCCGAAGTGGCGGAATTGGTAGACGCGCTGGTCTCAAAAACCAGTGGATATTTTGTCCGTGCCGGTTCGATTCCGGCCTTCGGTACCACATTAAAATTAACTATCATGTCATCAAATTATTTACGAATTATTCAGTTTATTAAACCTAGATATAGAGATTTATTGCTTACATTTGTTATTGTTTTCTTATTTGCTACGGCTAATGTTTATTTTCTTCCTTTAATACGAGATATTGCGAATGAAATTTCAAATAAGCGAACGATTCATTTTTCTATGCAAATTCTTAATGCCTTTATTTTATGGTTAATTAGAAGCATATCATTATATGGTCAAAATTATATGACTCATAAAATTGGCGATTTAATTGTTATAGATATTCAGGAAACTATTTATAAAAAACTACATTTATTTTCTCAACATTTTTATTCAAAATGGAAAATTGGCGAGTTATTAGTTCGTCTTTTTGATGATTCTGAAAAAGTTAGAACAGCTATTTTTACAGTATTTTCTGGAATTATTCCTCAGATGTTAACCCTTATAGGGGTTATTGTCTATTTATTTATTATGTGCTGGCAATTAACGCTCTTTGCTTTTATTGCGGTACCTTGTTTTGTCTTTACTATTTCTTATTTTTCTAACTTAATTAAAAGGCTTGCTAGTCCTGTTCAAAAAAACAGATCTAATATTACTCATATTATTCAAGAATCCATCACAAATATGAAACTGATTCAGGCTTATACGATGGAAGATAATAATACGAGCCGCTTAGAACGTGAAAATCAAAAAAACTTTCATTTTTCAATGACAACGGTTCGTCTTATCGAAACAAAACGATTTATTGAACTATTACTACAGGGCTTTGTCCTTATTTCTCTTTTGTTTTATGGAGGTCATCTCGTTTCCCAAAATATCTTATCTGCTCCTGAATTATTATCTTTTTTTACAGGTTGTGGCCTTTTAATTGATCCTATTATTGCTTTTTCTTCAGGTTACACAAATCTTAAAGAAGCAGAAGTATCTATTGATCGTATCTATCAATTACTTGATACTGATCCTAAAATTATTAATTCGAAACATGCTTTAAAACCCTCCATTCAAGGTCATGTTCAAATTAATAATATCTTTTTTCATTATGATCAACCCAAGACACTAGTTTTAGAAAATCTTTCAATTGAAGCAAACCCAGGAGAAACGATTGCTTTAGTTGGCTTATCAGGAGCAGGAAAAACAAGCTTAATTAATCTTATTCCTAGATTTTATGATGTTATTTCGGGCTCTATCTGTATTGATGGGGTTGATATTAAAGATCATGACCTTTCCCACTTAAGACGTCATATTGGGCTTGTTTTACAAGATGATATTTTATTTAGTGGTAGCATTTTAGAAAATATTCGTTTTGGAACACCTTATGCCACCGAAGATGATGTTATTAATGCTGCGAAAAAAGCTCATTGTTGGGACTTTATTGAAAAAATGCCAGATAAATTATTTACCCGTGTTGGCGATCAAGGAAAACGATTATCAGGAGGGCAAAAACAACGTATTTCTATTGCAAGAGCCATTCTTAGAAATCCAAAAATTTTAATTTTAGATGAAGCGACATCCGCTTTAGATTCTGAATCTGAGCAACTGGTCAAAGATGCGTTAATTCGATTAATGAAAGGCCGTACAACCTTTGTTATTGCACATCGACTTTCAACCATTAAACATGCTGATAAGATTATCGTTCTTGAAAAAGGAAATATTATTGAAGAAGGAACTCATGATTCTTTATTATCCTTAGATGGGCAATATAACAAACTTTATAATCTTCAATTTCGTTAATCTATGGTTACACTTTTATTAATCGCTTGTAACCAAGAAGGCTTATTAAAAGACCATCTTTCTACATATAAATGTTTAATGGATTCTATCCAAGGTAACATTATTCTTGTTGATGATGGGAGTAGTGATCATACCAAAGAGTATGTTACAACGCATTTTGAAATGATTTCTTACATGAAAAACCCAGTAGAATTGGGGTACTGCCAATCGTTTAACAAAGTTCTTCCTTATATTAAAACACCCTATGTATTATGTATTGATTTAACTATTGATATTCGCTTTATTCCGCTTAAAAAAGCGCTTGCTTATGCTAAAAAAAACAAGATTTTTATGACTAGCTTTCCTTTTTTACATCACAACAAACAATTTTATGGATATTATTTAGTTTATAAACAGTTTAAACTTCACTTCCAAGAAACCTCGTTAAAGCAACCCTGCTTTTGTTCGGAACTTATGTTACTTGATACTAAGCGCTTACAAAAACTTGGTGGATTTTCGTTACACTATCATAGTACGGCTTTTAGTTGGCACGATCTGATTTATCGAGCGATTAAAGAGGGTGATGCCGTTACCATACGTGATAATAGTGTTTGTTACAAACAATCTTCTTTATCTACTTTTTTTTCTTATTTATCTGATCAAAAGGCTTTATTTAAAGATAATTTTCTTTTTCAATGGCGTTTTTATCGCTCCTTTACATTTATTTTAAAACGAACATTATCCATAATGTTTATTTTTTTATCATTTAACGGATCAAACATCCTCCATTTTTTACAAGCTTATTTTCAATGGCTCTTTTTTACACAACGCTATCCCTGTTATCCAACTAACTCTACTGCCTCTCGTTTACAACGGTTATTTCCCAACGTTTTCTCACCATCTCAAGTCTTTAAAGATCCCATCTTATTTACGAAAAACTCTCATTGGAATTCATCTATTTTAACATGCTCGTTCTCATTTAAATCATTGATGGATAATAGATCTGCTCATGTCTTTATTGATATAAACTCTATCTCTCAATTTACTTATTATGTGTTGTATTGTATTAATATCGTTTTAAAACTTTTATTTTTAAATAAACAATTTTACTTTGTCTCCTCTAACTACTCTTTAGAGCATGAAATAGCTCATCGTTTGGTATAATTTTTTTTTACTACCCTCTTTATACGGGTTTATTCATTAGTTTGATATCGTTAATTAACGCCTCTAAATTACTAAATGTATTATCTAATCCAAAATCTTCTGGCGAAACCGTATTAAATGTCATATAAGGGTTATTAATACAATATTCCTCCCATTTCCCAATTTTAATACGAAATATCTTTGCTAATATAAAAATAATTTTTTCTGATACATAAATTTTAAACCACGGTTTTTTGTTAAATAACGTGTACAATACTGTAATGGCTTCTTTGATAGATACTTCTTTGTTTCCTAATACATATTCTTTTTGCTCTGTTGGGTTTTGCATAACATATACGGCAACTTTTGCAATATCATCAGCATGAATAAAATGAAATGCTCCGTTTACATAGATGAACCGAATATAATTTAAATAATGTAATGTGCTATAGACACCTTTTGTAATGTGTGATTTTGGGTAATGATTATCTCCTCCAAATACCATGGTAGGAAATACAGTCGTAATTTTATTAGCAAAGGGTAATGATTGTATCATATGGTAGGCATAGTATTTTGATTTTATATAATCTGATCCATATAATTCTGCTTCTTTAACTACCTGATTGTTTTTTCCTAAAATAGATGCTGTTGAAAAATAAATAATTTGTTTTAAACGATCTTGGTCTGCCATCATAAAAAACTCTTTTGTCTTATCTACATTTACCTCTCTTGTTTGCTCAGCGCCCCACCATTCTGTTACAGAATGAATGATGTAATCCATTTCTTTTATAATCTCAGCATGCTTTTCTATTTGCTTAAAATCTCCGATATGAAGTGTGATTTTCTTAAAATCTTCTTTAGAAAACTTTAATTTCTCTGGTTTTCTCACTAAAATATGAATATGAAAATTAGGGTTTTTTAAACATTCACGAATTAAATAATGTCCAACACAACCTGTTGCGCCCGTAATAAATACATTTTCCTTGTTCTGATTTATACTTTGACTACTCATTTGAAACTATATTGTACTGTAATCTAAGGTTGATCAAAAGATTAAACATTATCATGCCGTTATTGCCTTTTATGATTATTCTTTATTTCTAAAAACTCTTCTGATATGCACCCAGCTGATGTTAAATGAATCGCTTGAGTTCCTTCTAAATAGCCATTTATACATTTCCATCTTAAGCAGTTGTATAATGCAGAGTCATCGCCACCATAAACTCGTATTTTCTTTTTTGGGAATAATTGATAATCACATAGTGTTGTAATTTTTTTTGCTTCTATAGCAAATATGCCCCCTGCTACGTTACACATAAAAGGACTTGATAGCTTAAACTTTTTCTTATTAATCCCTATCAGTGTTTTTGGTTTAAAAAACAAATTTCGTTCAGGATTGCATTCATTATTTTTATAACGCATTCCAATCATGCCGCATTGAGGCAATTGTTCTGCGGCTTCAACCAATTTCTCAAAACTCTCTTTTGTAAATATAATATCAGGATCTAAGGCAATAATTGTTTTAGGTAAATTATTATTGGATAGATACTCTTTAATAAAAAAGTTACACGCTAAGCCTCTTCCAAAATTAAATGGTAGATCAATTTTTAAACATTGCTTATGATCAACGGAATCAAAATAATTTTTTATGCCTTCTTCAGCGTTATTATTTATCAATACTATCCACGTATTAGGTCTTCCTGAAATAATTGATAATACATTATCAATAACAACTTTCACGATATCGGGCATCCTGTATAAAACAGCTATAATTAATGTTGAATCTTTTAAAAAATCCTGTTGTTCTTGTTTGACCATTAATAGTTATTATATTGCATAATTAGCAACCAACTTATCATGAAACTTTCCATTACTGGATAAAATTGTACCTTCATAAATATCAAATGGTTTGCCATTTACCGCTGTTACCACACCACCAGCTTCCTCTAAAATAATTCCAATAGGAGCAATATCCCAAGGTTGCAACCCAAAATCAATTCCAAATTCTCCAAATCCCATCGCAACCCACATATGCATCATAAAATCGCCAATCCCACGTTGTCGCTTCGTTTTACTTAATAGATGAGTCAGTTTCTCAAAATCACCTCGAGCTTCTCGTCCATATAAACTCCCATAAAATGCTTGTGAGTCTTCTATAACCTCTACTTCTGAAACCTGAATTTTTGTTCCATTATACGTAGCTCCTTTTTCTTTAGCAGCTGCCCATCTTTGATTACTAACTCCATTCGAAATAACTCCAGCAATAATAACGTTGTCTTTTTCAATGGCTAATAACGTTCCAAAGATAGGGATTCCTCGAATAAAATTACTGGTACCATCAATGGGATCTACGATTAACTTAATCTCAGAATCTTGATTTTTCTCAGGGAACTCTTCTCCAATGACACCTATTTCTGGAAATTGATTACAAATAGATTGACGGATTACATCTTCAATTTTTTTATCAGCTTCTGTTACAGGACTTTGGTCACTTTTTTCTGATATTTTTAATGTACTTGATTCGTAATAATATTTCGCAATCTCATCGGCTTCATTGGCACATTGATCTAAGATGCTTAACCAATCCGTCGCAGTTATATCATGATTCGTATGAGGTGTGATCATTCTTAGATGAGTGTACTAAAAAATATTTAATGCTACTAGATACTAGTTTATTGTTAAGTCTGAATTATTTTTTTAATTATGTTGATTGCTATAAAAGGTTATAGCTCCCCATACGTCTACCCCCATCAGAAATATTTTCTCTATATTTTTTGATCAGATGAATTGATTCTTGGTTGTAATACTGGATTGTTTCTAAGGATATAGAGGGTCTATCTATTTAAGCTAATGTGGCATGGGAATTCTTATATCATCTGATTGCTGTGTTACAGGTGTTGCTATTATAAATTCTACTTTGTTGGCTATTGATATCTTTCTTTTTAATGATCTTATCGTTATTTTTATAGTCTTTTTTAGATTTTTTTGATGGTTTCTTATGTTTAATTCTACCCTTAACATGGTATAGCATTTATAATACTATAAAAATGTTACCAAAAGGGGTTTTTAAATGTCAGAATCTGGCTTGCAAAATTTAGCTAAAGAACTTATTACTAACAACACCATCTCACCTGATTATTACCAAGAGTATGATGTTAAACGTGGTTTACGAAATTTAGATGGATCCGGTGTTTTGGCTGGTTTAACCCATATTTCTTCTGTGATTGGATCCAAAAAAAGTAGCCATGAAATGGTTCCTGTTGAAGGTGTTTTAAAGTATCGGGATGTTTCGTTAGCTGACATTGCTGCCTCTTGTACAGAAGGTTCATCTAATAACTTTGAAAAAATATGTTTTTTACTACTTGTGGGTCGTTATCCTAATGATAGCGAACTATCTGATTTAGTTGGCTATATGGCAGATCATCGTGAGCTTCCTCAAGCAATTATTGCTGGCATTATTGATGGGATTCCATCTCAGGATATCATGAATAAATTACAAACCTGTATTTCGGCTCTTTATGCCTATGATAATGATGCAGATTCACTTGATCCTGTTGAAAACTTTTTAAAAAGTCTTCGTATTATTGCAAAAATCCCTATGATTGTTGCTTATAGCTACTTAAAAACGTTTAAAGCGGATGCAAAGCGTGTTCTTCCCACGAAAGATATGAGTCATGCTAAAGCCTTTTTATATATGTTATATGAAGGTAATGATGTCTCGGCGTTTAATGAGTATATTATTGATCTAGCTTTAGTCTTGCATGCCGAACATGGTGGTGGTAATAATTCTACGTTTACGACTTATGTTGTATCGTCATCTGGATCTGATATTTATTGTTCGTTAGCAGCTGCTGTTGCCAGTTTAAAGGGCCCTCTTCATGGTGCTGCTAATAAAAAAGTTATGGAAATGATGGCTGATATTAAATCCCATGTTTCTAACTGGGATGATACTAATGAAGTTAAAGATTATCTTGCCAAATTGATTCGTAAGGAAGCGGGGGATCAAAGTGGAAAAATCTATGGTCTTGGTCATGCTGTGTATACAAAATCAGACCCAAGGGCGTTGGCTATTAAAGGGGTTGCCAAAGCCATTGCTGAGCAATGTAATCGAGTAGATGAACATAACTTATATAATTTAATTGCGGCTGAGACACCGGGTGTTTTTCAAGACGTAAAACATTCTAAAAAAGTAATTTCTCCTAACGTTGATTTTTATTCTGGTTTTGTTTATGACTGTATTGATATTCCTCAGGAAATTTATACTCCTATTTTTGCCATGGCTCGTATTACAGGTTGGTGTGCTCATCGTATTGAAGATATGTTATCAGGAAAACGTATTATTCGACCTGGTTATAAATTCGTTAATCCAAAGTAAGCTGTTACGCGTCTAATTTTTTAATGCGGCGTAGATGCCTATCGCCTTCAAAGTCATTTTTTAACCATGTATTTACATATTCTAAAGCATGTTCTGTTGATGTTGTTCGTCCTCCTAAACACAGGATATTGGCATTGTTATGCTTTTTTGCCATTTCTGCTGTAAATTTATTAAATACTACGGCGGCTCTTATTCCTTTATGCCGATTGGCTCGTATTGATATGCCTATCCCTGTACCACAACATAAAATTCCTATCACATTTTCTGCTAATACTTTTTGAGCTACAATATCCGCAATATCAGGATAATCGACTGATTCTGACGAAAACGTTCCCATATCATCAATAGATAGTGCTTTGTTTTGAGATAAGGTTTCTATTAAGCCTTCTTTTAATTCGTAACCTCCATGATCTGATCCTAGAATTATCTGTATTGTCATTTTAATTCTCCTTTAGTTTTATACTCTAATAGGAACTGCTTTACCATTTCTTTCCAATGGATTCGATTAATTTTAATATTGGTTTCTAATTTTTGGCAATTTAATCGTCCATTTTTAGGGCGTTTTGCGGAGCTTCCAAACTTTTCTGATGTTACGGGCTTTATTAGACCTGTATATCCTATGTGTTTTGCAATTTCTTTTGCCAATGTATACCATGTTGTTACGCCATCATCGGTACAATGGTAAATTCCATAAGGGGGTCTTTCNTGTAAAATACGGGTTATATAACGTGCNAAACTAATCGTAGAGGTTGGGCTTCCCCATTGATCATCTACAATCTCTAATGCTTGTTTTTTACGCATTAACTGTGTCATTGTTTTAATAAAATGATCCCCGTTATTACCATATAACCACTGAACTCGAACTATATAATAGTTATTTGTATTATTAAGACAATGCTGTTCGCCAAGCCATTTGGAATAGCCATACGCATTAATGGGATTACATAGATCTGTTTCAACATAAGCTTTGTCTTTATTAGTGCCGTCAAACACATAATCCGTTGATAATTGCACGAATGGTATCTGTTTTTTTTCACAGGCTTTAGCCATCTTCTCCACCGCTACTGCATTGATTAATCGTGCTAATTCTTGTTTTGATTCAGCCTCATCTACCTGTGTATAGCCTGCACAATTAATGACATAATCTAGGTCTTTTTGAGATAATATAGCGGTCTCAATATCTGCTTTTTTTCTAAGATCGTACTCTTTTGATGATAGAGGGATTACTATTATATTCTGACTGGCTAATTGCTTATGTAAGTCAGTTCCTAACATCCCTGTAGCTCCCCATAACATCACTTTCATATTACACAAAGTACCATACCCTGCTCAGGGATTAAATATACTTTCTATTACCAGTTTGCTTCCTTGTATGGCTGTATGATACTGACTTAACAACGTTTTTTGTTAGATAAATTTAACGCCATAAATAGATTTCATCTGCTTATTTTAATTGAAGTATACGATTTTGTTTACATTACTTTATATCTTCTAACCGTTTTACATACCCTTCCTTTATAGCATGAATCTAGGTCTGTTCAATCGTATTTTTTCATTCTTTATTTACATTTTAATTTTATGTACACTTACATATGATATGGATTTCAAAATTATTAATAAATTAGGATTAGCCAAAAAACTTGGAAACTATATGGGTTGGTCTCAAAAAGAATCATTATATTTTATTGAACATTGTTTTGACTGGATCAAGTTAAAAATGATTCAAGGTAATAGGGTTATATTATCTGGATTTGGTGTTTTTCAGTTAAATTTTCGTAAAAAACGTCGTTTGCTACACCCCATCACACAAAAACCCTTAATTATTCCCGAACGATTATGTCCTCAATTTACACCCGCAGACTCTTTACTAAAATTATTCAATAGGAAAGCTATATTATGACACCCAAAATTATTGGTAAAGTTGATGATTTACATTTGTTATTAGATTTAATGCCAAAACGATTAAAAGATTATTTGTTAGAGTTAGATAATTTAGAAAAACTAGAAGAAATTGTCGTAGACTTAGGGTATTGTCCTGAAGTTCGTTTTTCTAATAGGGTTCATCGCCTCAAAGATTTAGGAGAAACGTCTTTTGAAGATATCATGGGCATTACTGATAGAACAGGGCTATTTAATGCTGATAACCGCGCAGGGATAGAACGTACGTTACATCGTATTTCAGCTATTCGGAATCGATCTCAAGATATTATTGGCCTTACCTGTCGTATTGGTCGTGCGGTTGAAGGAACCGTTGATATTATTCAAGATATTGTTGAAAGTGGTCAGAACTGTTTATTTCTTGGGCCTCCAGGTATTGGAAAAACAACCATTTTACGTGAAGTTGCTAGAGTTCTATCTACTATTTCTGGAAAACGGGTCATTGTGGTTGATACCTCTAATGAAATTGCGGGTGATGGCGATATTCCTCATCCTGGTATTGGCTATGCTAGACGTATGCAAGTCCCCTCCCCTGATCAACAACATTCTATTATGATTGAAGCGGTTGAAAATCATATGCCAGAAGTGGTTATTGTTGATGAAATTGGTACCGAAGAAGAAACAAAAGCAGCTAGAACCATTGCTGAACGCGGTGTACAACTTGTTGCAACGGCACATGGGTATCAATTGGATAATTTAATTAAGAATCCTACTTTATCGGATTTAATTGGGGGATTTCAAAATGTTATTCTAGGTGATGAAGAAGCCAAATTTCGTGGCACAAGTAAAACCATAATAGAACGAAAGGGCTTACCAACCTTTGATGTAGTCATTGAATTAAGGGCTCGTGAATTATTTGCAATTTATAACCCTGTTGCAACGTATGTTGATAGTTTATTGCAATCAGACCCTATGGATCCTGAACTTAGAAAACGTCAAGATGATGGGAACGTAGAAATTAAAGCGTCTCAATCAACACAATCATCTCAGGCTGCTGATGTTATGTCTAGTTCTAATCAAGTATCTGATCTGTCTATAAAAAAAGTATTTCCTTTTGGCATTAATATTAATCGTTTAAAAACCGCTTTAAACTCGCTTCAAGCGCCTCTTGTTGTTGTTAATGAAATTAGGGAAGCTAGTTTTGTTTTAACTACAAAATCAAAAACTGGCCCTAAATCAAAAGTTAGTCAATTGGCCAAAACCCATCAAGTTCCACTTCATGTTATTCCATCACAAAATAATGATGATATTACTAAATTTTTGCGGACAATGTTTAAACTACGTATTTCAGATGATATTTTAGAAGAAGAATCAATTCAAGAAGCTCAACAAGCATGCAAACGTGTTTTATCTGAAAGTCGCTTTGTTGAACTTGCTCCACGAACGGGTTATTTACGGCGTATTCAGCATCAAGTAGCTTATGAATTTGATCTAAATTCAATGAGTGTTGGTGAAGATCCTAATCGTCGCCTTCGTATTTATCCAAGGGTATAGTATATGTTTATTACATTTGAAGGTATTGAAGGTTCTGGCAAATCTACTCAGCTAGAAGCATGTTCAAAAAAATTTAAAGCTTGCAATATACCCTATTTAATTACCAAAGAACCAGGAGGGACTGATCTTGGACAAATGATTAGACAATGGCTTTTAAACCCCGATACATCTTTTCATCATAACTATACTGAACTTCTTTTATTTATTGCTGATCGTTTAGAACATGTTGAAACTATTATTAAGCCTGCTCTTCAAAAAGGAAAAGTTGTGTTGTGTGATCGTTACAAGGATTCTACCATTGCGTATCAACTAGCCGGTAGACAACTTGATAGCTCAATGATTCATATGTTAAATAATCTAACTGATCTTGAACCAAACGTAACGCTATTATTTGATTGCTCTATAGATGTTGGTTTAAAAAGAGCAAAATCTCGAGCTAAACTAGATCGTTTTGAAGATGAAGATCTTCAGTTTCATCACCATGTTTATCAGGCTTATCAACGATTAGCTAAAAATAATCCCAATAGGTTTCATATTATTAAAGCGGATGATAGTATAGGGAATGTTCAAAGACAAATGTTTGAGGTACTTAAACCCTATATAAAACAGTTATCACTATGACAAACGTAATTATTAATGGAGCAAAAGGAAACATGGGCCAAGCAGCGGTTCTTGCTGTGTCAGCTGATGAGTCACTTACATTAGTTGCTGAACTAGATAAACACGATTCGTTAGAAGAGGCACTTTCAAATCATAATGTTGATGTTGTTGTTGATCTTACGCATCCATCCTGCGTTTATGATAATGTTATAAGCATTCTGAATGCTTCCTGCCATGCTGTTGTTGGCACCACCGGTTTGACTGATGCCCAATTACGTGATTGTGGCGATTTAGCGATTAAAAATCAAAAATCATTAATGGTTTGTCCTAATTTTTCAATTGGAGCTATTTTAATGATGCATTTTTCTCAAAAAGCGGCCACATTGATGGATCGTTGTGAGATTATTGAATATCATCATGATAAAAAGGCAGATTCTCCTTCTGGCACAGCTATTAAAACCGCTACTCTCATTTCAGATTCTAACGCGTCTATTAATCAACCGCCTTTAGATAGCATCGATGTTATTAAAGGGTCTCGTGGGGGAGAAAAACATGGTATTCCAATTCATAGTTTAAGATTACCTGGCGTTGTAGCCAATCAAGATGTTATTTTTGGATCAGACGGACAAAGACTAACGATTTCTCATGAAACTATTTCTCGAGATGCTTTTATGCCAGGTATTATCCTAGCTATAAAAGCAACATCTGACTACAAAGGTTTACTTTACGGTTTAGAAAATTTATTAGATCTTACCTAATTTTCTAAGCTATCTTTCTATTGTTTAGGTCTTGCCTTATTAACTCGAATTTGTCGTCCTCTTAATTCTTGCCCATCAAGTTCAATAGCTTTTTCTACAGCACTTTCTTCTGTAAATGTAACAAATCCAAATCCTTTGGATCTTCCTGTTTCATGATCTTTAATAACAATCACATCTTGAATGTCACCGTAAGATGAGAAGTCACTTCTTAAGTCCTCATCTGTCATCTTATAGTCTAAATTTCCTACATAAATCTTATTATTACTCATGGTTTTTATCGTATCCTTATTTTTATTTAACGCTCAATTGCTATCTATATTTAGTTTATAAATGTAAACAACACTTTCACCTTATTTTTTTATACTGCCATATAATAAACGAAAATAAACGTAATAGCTATATTTAAGATACTTCGTCTTATAAATTAGTTAGTTTAAATCTAGTTTTATAATACGAAAAATCTTACTTATTCTGGAATTAAGGCCCTTGATGAGATCGCTTTGGCAAGTGTCATCTCATCGGCATAATCAATATCAGATCCCATGGGAAGCCCATAGGCTAGCTTTGTTATGGTTAACTTAAGAGACTCTAAGATGGCAGATAAATATAAAATGGTAGCATCCCCTTCTACCGTAGGATTAATTGCAAATATTACCTCATTATATGATTTTTCTTGTAAGCGTTGGACTAACTCTTTAATTCGTAATGATTCAGGATGAACGCCATCTAAGGGTGATATTAAGCCCCCCAAAACATGATACACCCCCTTATAGACCCCAGTTCGTTCTAAGGCAAAAATATCTTTTGGTTCACTTACAACACATATTTTGTCTTGTATTCTATTATCATCTAAACAAATATAACATGTTGATTCTAAAGAAATATTGTAGCATGACTGGCAATATACAATTTTTTTTTCTAGTACTTAGCATTGTTGTCGCCATTTTCTCAACCTCTTTTTCTGAAATACTTAATAAAAAAAAGGCTAATCGTTGAGCAGATTTATCGCCAATGCCTGGCAGTCGTTTTAGTTGGCTAATTAGTGGCTCTAATGGGTTCAATTATAAGCCTGGAATATTAAGTCCTTTTGATACAACAGATAACTTAGATGATGCCATCGTTTTAGATTGCTGAGATGCTTTATTAATTACTTTTACTAAGCTTTTTTGTAATTGATCTTTTTTTCCTTGAACTAATAAATCATCTGATATTTCAATGGAAACTAAATCCATTTCTCCTGTCATCTTAACTTTAATACCCGATTCATCTAAATCAATGATAAGATCTTTTAATTCATCTTGAATTTTTTTCATTTCAGATTTCATTTCTTTTGCTTTTTTTGCTAAGTTTCCCATATCTTTTAGTTGATTAAACATCCTTATCCTCCATCATACAAACTATATTAATTATATTAGTTTACATAAAATATACTAAATAGTAAAAAAGTATTGTTTCTAAAGTACTTTTCCTTCAAATAAGCTTACTATATCATTGATTGCATGTTCTGTATTAGGTTCAGGTATGTTTATTTCTTGAGCTTCTTCACTGTTTGAGTCATCCATTTTCTTTACGGTTTCTGAGACCGCTGAAATCATGTGAATGTCTACTGCTTCTTGCTGCATGTCAGAAACGTTTAGTCTTAAAGGCCTTTTAAACTGTTTCTGCAAATAAGTTTCTACTGCTTTTTGATAGGGTTCTTCTGTTAACTTTTCCATAAAAAATTGAATGTTTTGTTCTAATTTTATAACTATCTCATTATTTTCTAGTGCTAAGACTTGTGATGATCTTAAAATTGTATATAAACCCAAATGTTCTTTTTTTATGATCTCTAAAAATTCTGGCCATTGCTTTTGAATTTCTAACACATCGCTTCCCTGTGTTGGCTGAATTGTTATTTTATTCGTTTTGCTAGTAGTATTCTTAGCCCCTATTACTTGATCATCTTGTGGCATAGAAATAGGATGTTTATGGATGGGGTTAACTGGATTTTTGTTCTTTTGTTGAATTGTGTTATCGGCATGTTTTTCTTTTTGAATTTGATTAGCTAACGGGGTTTCTTTTACTGGCAATGATACTGGTTTATGATCCACACTCGTGTGGTGTATTATGGTTTCTTTTTGTGATGGATCTATGTTAGTTTCCTCTTTCTTTTCTAGCATACTTTTATTATTTTCAGGATTTACAAATTGCATTAATCGAATTTGCAATAATAAACCTGGATTTAAAAACCAACGTGTTTGAGATTCTATTTGTGCTAAACAATCTAGTAATCTAATGGTTTTATCTAATGTCGCCTTTTTGGCAAGTTGTGTTAGTTGGGCTTCATCAATGGTTACAAATTCCTCACACTGTGATTGTGCCATTAAAAGTTGCTCGGATACAAACATGATATCTTTTAAAAATTGAAGTGGATTGACGCCTGCTTTTAATACATCTATTAATAATCTTAATACTACGTCTGAATTATCTGCATAAATAGCCTCTAATAACTGACATAAATGATCTAAATTACAAGATCCTAAAATTTTATTTACATCATCACTACTAATAGTATCCCCCGTAAATGAATAGATTTGATCCAATAATGATAACCCATCTCGCATACACCCTGATGCATTTCTTGCTAAAATAGCGGCGGCATCATCTGCTAGTGTTATGGATTCTTGTTCAGCAATACTTAATAGCTGCTGCTTGATTTCTTGATCGGTTAAATTACGAAATCGTAAATGCTGGCAACGTGAATGAATAGTAATTGGGATTTTATGAGGTTCTGTTGTTGCTAAAACAAAAATGGTATGACTAGGTGGTTCTTCTAAGGTTTTTAGTAAAGCATTAAATGCTCCGGTACTTAGCATATGCACTTCATCAATAATATAAAATTTATAACTACATTCTACGGGACTAAAATTTACGTTATCTTTTAATTGTCGTATATTATCAACACCTGTATTGGATGCAGCATCAATCTCGATAACATCGACACAGTTTCCTATCGTAATGCGTTTACAGACTTCATTCTCTAAATTATCTAATTGGTTTTCTTTTTTATAGGTATTCACTGCTTTTGCAAAAATACGTGCCACACTTGTTTTACCGGTTCCTCTAGGTCCAGAAAAAATATAAGCATGGGATAAGCGTTCATTGGTTATGGCATTGCTTAAGGTTTGAACAATATGTTCTTGTCCTACCAATTCATTAAAATGTTGGGATCGATATTTACGATAAAAGGTTATCCGTGACATTGATTATAGTGTAACGTTTTTCGGATTTCTCTGAAAGAGTCGTAATCAGTTACTACTAACTAACATCGTATTTTGTTATAGCTCTAGTGTACATTCCAACATTGTGTCATAAATGATTGTTTATCACACAAAAAAGGGGTCTAAAAAATAACTGAAATTTTTTACACTTAAAACACGATAACTAAAGATAAACCTAACAAAAAGGGAAAAAAATAATTTAGGAGTTTTTATGCCGAAGTTTAACCCACTCCCTAGAGTCCCGAATAAGCAAACAACTACACAAGGTATTAATCCAGATGTTCGTGGTGCCAAGAAAAATCAAACTGCCAGTAAGAAACATCGAACTGCCAGTGCTCCTGCTCCCAATAAAATGGCTAAAGTGGCTGATACGATTGCACTTACATTTTTCCAACTTCATCACCGTAACCAACGTTACGAGGGACTTTGTGACTACCCAGTAGAATCAATAAATTTTAAGGCTGCTTTAAAATTTTTAGGTATTGCTATTTTTATATCATATTTAAACGATGCGATTTTTTCCATTGGTGACACCGTTACTGTCAAGCCCTCGCTTGAAGACTCATATATGAGAGCTTTAAAGCTCCAGCATGGTGATTGTAAGATTCGTCCAGATATTGAAACAGCAATAGAAATATATGAATCAATACGGGATCTAAGCACCAAAAATGGAAAATTAGCTACATTATTTCAAGCGAAATTATATCAAAGCTTCCCTGATGTAGCTCATATGGTAAGGTCACGTGATTTGTTTTTACAACTAGCTAGTCTTAAGATCGATCGTGATCAGCATATCAAAGGTCTTGCTGTATATGAATTAGGAAAAATTGATCGAAATTTCAAGGAGGTTCCGAATGGTTTTGGTGTTGATGCTGAAAATACATTCGTTAAATGGACTAAAGAAGCCGCTACTAAGTTTGGTAACGATATGGCTGCAAGAAAATTAGGCAATTATTATGTAACAAGGAGTTCTCATCCATTTCTGGGATTCCTACCAAAAGAGGAAGAAGCAATTAAAAATCTGGGGCGGTATCCGCTAGCAGCTAAAAGAAATTTGACATCAGATATGAAAGAAGCAATTAAGTTTTATGCGCTAGCAGCTAAAAGAAATGACGTATTAGCTATAGCCGATTTAGGCCATGTTTATTTGGCACTTGGACATTATAACAAAGCACTTCTATGGTATGAAAAAACGAGTCATCTAGGACATATAAAAGAAATTCCAGAAATTCCAGAAGAAACATTACAAGAATTAGAAACGTTTGGAACCACCTATAAAGAAGAGGCCGAGAGATGGCGTTCACTAAACCACAAAAAGTCAAACCCTTTTTTAATTAATAAATTAATTATTAAGATACTTGATGAACTTACCCCTAAGTTACAAGAGATTAAAAATTGGAAAGATAATAATACATTATTTGAAAATTTAGATAGATTAATTGATTATAAAGAAGCAACAAAAGTATTCATATTAGAGGATCTTATAAAAATGAGGATAAAAAATCTCAATGATCAACTGGAGATAACTCATGATTTTGAGCCTCAACACAAAATAAAAGGAATAAAATGGAAGCTTACTGAAATTGATGAAAAACTCTTGGATTCATTACAAAATTATATGAATGCATTAGAGTCTGTTTTTGATTGCCCTTTATCGGTGTTAACAAAGATAGTTAATCATGTTAACAATGATTTATTGCATCAGTTATTACGTTTATATGATAGTGTTAATCAGGAATTTGATCTGGCAACAGAAAAATAAGGCAGTAATACGATTTACTCTTTTGTATGTTTGTTAAATGTTATTTTTTTGCTTACCCTTTTAGATTTTAAGCTCATTTGCTAAAATTTTAGAAAAATAATATAGGATATGATCATGACAGATATTACGCTTGCTATTGTTGGTGCTACAGGCTTAGTTGGAAAAGAAATTTTAGCTATTCTTGAAGAGCGTCAATTTCCTGTAAAAAACCTAGTATTATTAGCTTCTAAACGAAGTGCTGATACTGTTCTTTCGTTTAATGGATCATCTATTAAAGTTCAAGAATTAACTCAAGATTCCTTTCATAATGTTGATATTTCTTTATTTTCAGCAGGATCATCAATCTCTGAAAAGTTTGCCCCTATTGCGGCTAAAGCAGGCGCTGTTGTTGTTGATAACACCTCTTTTTTTCGTATGGATCCTAGCGTACCGTTAGTAGTTCCCGAAGTAAATAAGCATGCGCTAAAAAATCATAATGGTATTATCGCCAATCCAAACTGCTCTACAGCTCAGTTAGTTATGGCCTTAAAACCCATTCATGATTACGCCACCATAAAACGATTAGTCATCTCAACCTATCAGTCTGTATCAGGAGCTGGCAAAGAAGCCATGCTAGAACTTGAAAATCATTCTCGTTATTTAATCCAAGGTAAAGTTGCTGATCCAAAAGAGTTTTCTCATCATATGCCATTTAAT